>JAADCO010000166.1 GCA_013154385.1 Thermodesulfobacteriota bacterium | reverse complement strand
TGATCGAGCGTCATCTCCCGGGCGAGCTCCCGGGCGAAAAGGGCCCGGAGGAGGGAATCCGTCCAGAAGGCGGAGAGATCGAAGCCCTCGGCCCCGGGGTCCTTCACCACCTGGAGGACACCGAAGGAAACCGCAAGGCTTTCGATCTTCTTGAGCCCGAGCACGCTCGCGGCCTGCTTGAGGCTCTTGATGGGCTGGGGAAGCCCCACGAAGGCCGAATTGACCACCTTGAGGATCTGGGAGGCCAGTCCGGGATCGAGCTCGATGAGAGCCGCCACCTCCTCCATCGAGGCCTCGGGATTGTGGAGAAGGGAAAGGAGCCGCGTGATCACCTGGGGGAGACTGGGGACGCGGAAATCCTTGAAGATCTTGGCAAAATCGCCCGAAGAAAGGGCCATGTAACGCGAAATTTTCTTGAAGATCATTCACCGCCCCTCACAGGCCGATAAGAAGAAGGTCACTACTTTTTTTCGGACCCGGAAAGAGAAAGATAAATGTCCCTCGAAGACCTGCTCTGGCATCTGGGAAAGCTCGGACGCCTGCGCTTCTGGTATCAGGCCCGGCGTAGGCGCGGGGTCCTCGAAGTCTTCGTGGGGCTTAACAACGCCCTGGCCATGGGCTTTTTGGGGCTGGTGGCCCATCTCACCTCCTGGCCGCTCATCTTCCCCTCGCTCGGTCCCTCGCTCTTCCTCATCTTCTACGCCCCGCAGAGGGCCATGTCCTGCCCCAGGAACACCCTCCTTGCCCATCTCCTCGGGGGGCTCACCGGCTTTTTGGTCTTCAGCCTCTTCTCCAGACTGGGGCTCGTCTCGCTCGTCGGGTTCGACCAGTGGCGGGTGCTTTCGGCGGCCATCTCCCTCGGGATCTTCGGTTTCCTCATGGTGCGCCTGCGGCTCCTCCATCCCCCCGCGGCTTCCACCGCCCTCATCGCCGCCACGGGCTTCCTGCCCCACTGGTCCTACCTTCCCATCCTCGCCGTCTCTCTCGTCATCATCCTCCTCCAGGCCCACGTCCTCCACCGCCTGGCCGGGCTTCACTACCCCCTGTGGTCGCCCCTTGAGGAAGAGGAACCCGAGGTCTTCACCTCCGTCGGGCGCTTCAAGTTCGGCGGCTCCTCCCCGCGGGATCTCAACGAAATGGCCGACTGGCTCATCTCCGGAGGGCGGCCAAATCAGAAAAAAAGCTAAAATAAAGCCCGCGCTCAACGGAAGAAGGACGTTTTGCAACTTCTAGAGGCCAGAAATTGGAAAATCGCCTCTTACCAACGGCGAGGAACTTTGCTCTTAAAGCAAAAAGTTTAAATAATCATTTTAAGAAAATTTGAATTTTTCATTTTGGATGGCTTATGGCTTTGTTGAAACGTTTTCTCGGGAAGAAGGTCACCATCAACGGTTGTCAGGACACCTACTATCAGGGGCATCTGGTGGCCTGCCTGAACGGCCGCGTCTTCCTGAAAGACGTCTACGTCTGCCACGAAAACAAGCGCACCCAGATCCCTCTCCTGGCGCTCGAAACGAGGCAGGTCTGCTGTCTCTACGTGAAGGACGAAGGAAAGACCTTGGCCATCAACGTGCGCGCCGTGGGGTGATAGGGCCTTCACGGGCCCGGGAGGCCCCTGAGGAGAGGATCAGGCTCCCCGCGGTATTTCCCCTGCCATAGATCGCGAGAAAGGAGGGTCTCCTCGATCATCTTGAGGGTGGTCCGCTTGTCCCTTGCCCACTCCGGGGCCACCAGCTCCTCGGGCCGCGGGTCCCCGGTGAGCCGCTGCACGACCACGCGCCAGGGAAGCATGGCGAGCGACTCGCAGACCAGGTCAACGTATTCCGTCTGGAGGAGGGGTTTGTACTCTCCCCGGCGGTAGAGTTCTTCCATCCTCGTGCCGCGCACCACGTAGAGCTCGTGGAACTTGATCCCGTCCAGGGGAAGATCGGAAATCCTTTCGATGGTGGCGAGCATCTCCTGCGGCCCCTCGCCCGGCAGACCGAAGATGACGTGGGTGCAGACGAGGAGATCGTGCTTTTTGGCGAGCTCGAGCGCCCGTCGGAAATCCTCGAAGGTGTGGCCCCGGTTGATGCGCGCAAGCGTTTCGTTGTGGGCGCTCTGGAGCCCCATCTCGAGCCAGACCATGAGCCCCCGCTCCCTGTAGGAGGCAAGGAGCGCGCAGACCTCCTCGTCCACGCAATCGGGTCTCGTGCCCACCGCGAGCCCCACCACGCGGTCGTCCACCAGGGCCTCGTCGTAGCGCGCCCTGAGGACCTCCGGCGGGGCGTAGGTGTTGGAGAAGGCCTGGAAGTAAGCGATGAACTTCCTTGCCTTGTAGCGGCGCGCAAGCCTTTCCATGCCGGCGAGCATCTGTTCGCGGATGGAGAGCCCCTCGCGCGCGGCACCGGTGCCCGAGCCGTAGGCATTGCAATAGATGCAGCCGCCGCGGCCGCGGGTGCCGTCGCGATTCGGGCAGGTGAACCCGGCGTCAATGGTGACCTTCTGCACCCGCTCGCCGAAGCGCGCGCGCAGAAAATCGGAAAGGGCGTGATAGCGTTTCTGAGAAAGCAATTTCCGCATTGAAAGCCTATTTACAGACATTTTTCCAAAACACAAGGCGCCACGTCTGCCGCTCAGGCCTTTTCGTCCGCCTCCGACCGCTATCAGGCAAAAGGGACCCGGTGTGTTTTTTCAGCGGACATCGAAAACAAGCTGATTATTTTTTAGAGCGGAATCTCGAAAGTGGAGGCGAGACATGGTCAAGAAGGATCTTTACGAGATCTTGGGCGTGAGTCCAGACGCGAGCCAGGAAGAGATCAAAAAGGCCTATCGGCGGTTGGCCAGAAAGTACCATCCCGATCTCCATCCCGGAGACAAAGAGGCCGAGGAGCGCTTCAAGGAGATCTCCGAGGCCTACGAAATACTTTCCGACCCTCAGAAGCGCGCGGAATACGATCAGCTCCGCCAGGCGGCGCAGGCTTACAGCTTCACCACCCCGGGTGGAGAGCGGGCCTACGACTTCAGCGTCTTCATGGACGAAGAGAGTCCCTTCGGTGGTTTTGCCGACATCTTCGCCGATCTCTTCGGTTTCGAACGCGAGCGCACCTGGGAACCCGGTCCGGAACCCGGGGCAGACGTGCTCTATCAGGTGGAGATTCCCTTCCGGGAAGCCGCGCTCGGCGGCGAGGTGGAGATAAACATCCCCCTCGAGAAACCCTGTCCGTCCTGCCACGGTCAGGGCGTGGACCTTTCGTCACAGGAGACCTGCCCCCATTGCGGCGGGCTCGGGCGGCGTGAACATCGCCGCGGAAACGTGCGCATGATCGAGATCTGCCCCTACTGCCGCGGCAGCGGAAAGAAGGTGAGCAAGCCCTGTCCGCGCTGCGGAGGAACGGGCGTCATCCAGGAGACCGAGCGCCTTCGCGTGCGCATCCCTCCCGGCTCGGACACCGGCACCCGCCTGCGCATCCCGGGCAAGGGGCGTCCGGGACGAGGCGGCGGCCCGGCCGGAGACCTCTATCTCGAATTGGTAGTGAGGCCCGACCCGCGCTTTGAGCGCCGGGGCTACGACCTCTATCTCAAACAACCCATCGGGCTCTTCACCGCCGTGCTCGGCGGCGAGGTAGAAGTGCCCACGCTGAACGGAAAGGTCCGCATGAAGGTGCCGCCCGGCACCCAGTGCGGCCAGAAGTTCCGCCTGCGCGGCAAGGGCATCCCCAAGCCCGACGGCGGGCGGGGCGACCTCTACGTGGAGGCGCGCATCACCGTGCCCAAGAACCTCTCGCCGGAGGCCAAGCGCAAGTTCGAAGAACTGCGGCGCCTGGTGCCGGAGGGGTCTTAGTCCTGCACGCGGCGGGGACGGCGGTTGAGAGAGGCCGGAGAGGGAAGCTCGCCGTCACCCGCCACCCCCAAATCCTTGAACTTTCTCGCGGAAACGAGCACGCGCGATTCAAACGAACCCACCAGACGGTCGTAGTGGTCCACGGCCCGCGTGAGAGACTGGCCGAGGTTTGAAAGATGTTCGGCCATCTTGACCAGGCGCTCGTAGAGCTCCTGGCCCAGGCGGGCGATCTCCTCGGCGTTCCGGAGAAGGGCCTCCTCGCGCAAGAGGAGGGCCGTGGCCTTGAGGATGGCCACGAGGGTGAGGGGTGAGGCGAGAATCACCTTTTGCTTGATGGCTGTCTCGAAAAGTTCGGGGTCCTCGCGCAGGGCGGTGTTCAGGAGCGGCTCGGCGGGGAGGAAGAGGACGACGAACTCCGGGCTCCGGCCCAGGGCCCGGTTGAGAGCCGACCAGTAATTTCTGGAGGAAAGGGCCTTTATCTCCTGGCGTAGGGCCTTGAGATAGGTCGAAAAGTCGCCGCTTTCAAGCCCCTGGAGATAGGGCTTGAGCGGGGCCTTGGCGTCCACGGCGAGCACCCGCCCGCCGGGAAGGTTCACCACGAGGTCCGGCCGGCGGCCCTCCCCGAGGTTCACCTGCTCGCCGAAGTGGCAGTGGGGGAGCATTCCGGTCCATTCCATGAGGCGCCTGAGCTGGATCTCTCCCCAGCGTCCGCGCACGCCCGGGTCCGCCAGGGCCCGGGACAGGCGTTTCGTCTCCTCTTCGAGCCGGGGGAGGTGTTCTCCCACCAAGGAGCGCAGTTGCTCCTCAAGACGCCGGTAGGCCCCTTCCCTTTCCTTCTCCAAGCGCTGGACCTCCTGGTTCAGGCGCTCGAGAGACTGGGCCAGGGGAGAGACCAGGCGCGAGAGCACCCCTTCGTGCTCCTGCCGGCTCGCGCGGGTGGTCTCCTGGGTCAGTTCGAGGAGCTTGCGGGCGAGGGTCTCGAAGTTCCTTTCAAGCTCCTTCTGGATCTCCCGGAAGCGGGCCCTTTCCTCCTCCCACAGGGCGGCCCTTTCCTCGAACCGGGCGAGCTCAAGCTCCTTTTCCCGCAGACGTTGCGCAAGCCTCCTCTCACGCCAAAGGGCCACCGAGACCCCACCGGCCACTCCGAGAACCAAGCCCAGGGCAAAAGAGAAGGGTTCCAAACGCGGCCTCCTCGGGAAGGTTTCTCCGGTTGTTTTACCCTTTCCGCGCCCAAAGAGAAACTTCCATTCTTTTTCTTTCTTGCTTTTCCCGGTAGGAATAAGAGATGATGGAACAAAAAGACGAGGGAGGTTGCCAGAGATGGGAGAAATAGTCCAGGTCCATGCCCGCGAGATCCTCGATTCCCGCGGCAACCCCACGGTAGAAGTGGAGGTGGGGCTTGAGTCCGGGGTGGTCGGTCGAGCGGCGGTTCCTTCCGGGGCCTCCACCGGCACGCACGAGGCCCTCGAACTCCGGGACGGAGACGAAAAGCGCTATCACGGCAAAGGGGTGCTCAAGGCCGTGGAGAACGTAAACGAGATCATCGCCCAGGAGATCCTCGGGCTCGAGTCCACGGCGCAGGCCGAGTTAGACAGGCTCCTCATCGAGCTCGACGGCACGGAGAACAAGAGCCGCCTCGGGGCCAACGCCATCCTCGGGGTCTCCATGGCCCTGGCGCAGGCTTCGGCCAAGGAGGCCGGGCTTCCCCTCTACGCCTATCTCGGGGGCGTGGGGGCCACGGTCCTCCCGGTGCCCATGATGAACGTCATCAACGGGGGTGTGCACGCCGACAACAAGCTCGATCTCCAGGAGTTCATGATCGTTCCGCTTGGGGCCCCCACCTTCGCCGAGGCCCTGCGCTACGGCGCCGAGACCTACCACGTGCTCAAGAAGGTCCTCAAGGAAAGGGGCTACAGCACCGGGGTGGGAGACGAAGGAGGCTTTGCCCCGGACGTCTCTTCGGCCAAGGAGGCCCTCGAGCTCATGATCGAGGCCATCGAGAAGGCCGGCTATCGTCCGGGAGAAGACATCGCCCTCGCCCTCGACCCGGCGGCCAGCGAACTCTTTAAGGACGGAAAATACGTGCTCGAAGGCGAAGGGAAGGTCCTGAGCTCCGAGGAGATGGTCGCCTACTACCGCGAGCTCGTGGACCAGTTCCCCATCGTCTCCATCGAGGACGGCCTGGCCGAGGACGACTGGGAGGGCTGGAAGATCCTCAGACGCGAGCTCGGCGACCGCATCCAGCTCGTGGGAGACGACATCTTCGTCACCAACATCAAGCGTCTGGCCCGCGGCATCGAGGAAGACATCGCCAACGCCATCCTCATCAAGCTCAACCAGATCGGCACGGTGACCGAAACGCTTGAGGCCATCCGCCTGGCCCACACCTCGGGCTGGCGCTGCGTGATCTCGCACCGTTCCGGCGAGACCGAAGACACCTTCATCGCCGATCTCGCCGTGGCCGTGAACAGCGGCCAGATCAAGAGCGGGGCCCCCTGCCGCAGCGAACGGGTGGCCAAGTACAACCAGCTCCTGCGCATCGAAGAGGACCTCGGCGAGGCCGCGATCTTCGCCGGAAAGTCCGCTTACCGGCGCCGCTAGGATGTCCGTCGGACGCCGCGAGCTTTCGAAACGCCTCAAGGAAAGGGTAAACGCCCTCTACCAGGGCCCGCGGGTCTCGGACTTTTTGGCCCGCCGGGCCCTGGAGACCATTCTCTCCCTCATCCAGGAAAGCGTGAGCCGGGGAGAACCCGTGTCCCTGAGGGGGTTCGGGACCTTCGGCCTCAAGGTCTGCAAGCCCAAGAAGGCCCGCAACTTCCGGACCGGGGAAAGCATCGTGTTGCCCGAAAGACCGCGGGTCGTCTTCCGCGCCTCTTCCGCGCTTCTCAAGCGACTTCGGGAGTGAAGAGCCGGTCTTCGTGAAGACCGGAAGGAACGCGCGCCCCGGGCCAGGCCACCACCCGCCGGAGCCGGGCCGGAGCCTCGATCTCCACCCCCGGCGCGAGATAGGCCCAGTCTTCGAGCACCACCCCGCGAGGCAGGTCTCCGGGGTAGACGAAAGGGCCTTTTGCTTTGAGTTGGGGGATCACGGCCCGTCCGCGGAGGAGGTCTCCGTGGGCCGCCAGATAGGATTCGACCGTTCCGATGTCGCGCCAGTAAAATCCGGTCAGGACTTGTGCCGAAATCTTAAAGCCTTTCTTGATAAACTTTTCGTAAGTGGGCACCAAATCGCGATCTTCTTCTTCGAGCATTTCGACGAGCTCCGGGGTGACCACCTGGAGGCCGGAAAAGGTGTAGGCCCCTTCGGCGGGGGCAAAGCCCCTCACCTCTTCGCCTTCGACCAGCACGTTGGCGGCGGGTTGCCCCGCAAGGAGCATCATGGTCGCCAGGCCCCCCAAACGCCGGTGGGCCTCAAGGGGCAGGCGGTAGGGGATGTTGGTGAGGATGTCGGCGTTTACCACGAGCGTGGGTTCGGTGAAGAAGCTTCGCGCGCCGCGCAGGGCCCCGGTGGGGCCGAGGATCTCGGGCTCCGGGAAGAGCTCCATCTCTACGTCTCTTTTCTCGGCGCGCCAATGGTCGAGGAAAGCGGTGATCTTTTCCGGGAGATGATGGAGGTTCAGACCGAAGACGCGGAAGCCCTCCTCGTAGAGCCGATCGAGGATGAGCTTGAGCAGAGGCTCACCGAGGATGGGGAAAAGGGGCTTGGGCAGAGAGGCGGTGTAGGGAAGGAGACGGGTCCCCTTCCCTGCGGCGAGCACGAAGGCTCGCATCTAGGAGGCCTTCTTCTCTCCGAGTTCCTCTTTCTCCCCTTCGCGAAGCCCCTCTTTGAAGGCCCGGATCCCGCGACCGAGCCCCGCCCCGATCTCCGGGAGCCGCTTGGCGCCGAAGAGCAGAAGGGCAATGAGCAGGATGACCAGAAGTTCCTGGGTGCCGAGTCCGAACATGGGAAGACCTCCTCTATCCGGTTGTTGAGGACATTATACCGGAAAAGCTCGGAAAACGGGAAGAAAATCTTAACGCCCGACGAGCGCCACGAGAAGGACGCTGAATTCGTAGAGAAAGATGAGCGGGATGGCGAGAAAGAGCTGGTTGACGATGTCGGGCGTGGGCGTGAGGATGGCCGCGAGCACAAAGGCCAGGAGCACGGCGTAGCGCCGGAAGCGCCGCAGGTCCTTGGCGGAGACCAGACCGAGCCTTGCGGCCACGGTGAGCCCCACGGGCACCTGGAAGGCCAGCCCGAAGATGAGGAGAAGCCTCAGGGAGAAGCTCAGATAGTCCTTGAGCGTGGGCATGAGCACCAGGTGCCGGCCCCCGAAGCTGGCGAGGAAGGCAAACGCCTTGGGGAAGACCAGGAAGTAGGCAAAGGCCGCCCCGGCGAGAAAGGCAACGCAGGAGAAGAGGACCATGGGAAGGGCGAAGCGTTTTTCGTGTTCGTAGAGCCCCGGGGCCACGAAGCGCCAGGCCTGGAAGATGATGAAGGGGCTGGCGAGGATGACGCCCGCCACCACGGCGAGCTTCAGATAGCTGAAGAAGGCCTCCTGATAGGCGGTGAAGATGAGCTTGGGCTCCTCGAGCACCGGAAGGAGCGGCGCCAGGAGGAAGTGGAGCAGGCGGTCGAGCTGCCAGTAGCAGAGGGCCGAAGTGAGGGTTACGGCAAGGAGGCTCTTGATGATGCGGTCGCGGAGCTCCCGCAGATGCTCGGTGAGCGGGAGCTCCTGGTCTTCCGGGCGTAAGGTCTCTTCGTTAGCCAAGGAGACGCTTGACCTCCGCTACCAGGCTTTCCGCATCAAGCCCCTGCTCGCGATAGAGCTCGTCGGGTTTGCCCGAAGAGCCGTAGCGGGAAACCCCCTTGAGGCTCAGCTTGGCCGAGACCCCGCGAAGGGCGAGCGTGCGCGCCACGAGGCTCCCGAGCCCGGTCTCCACCACGTGGTCCTCGGCCACGAGGATCGGCCCGCGCTTGGCCGCGGAGACGATGGCCTCTTCGTCAAGGGGCCTGATGGAAGCCATGTTGAGCACGGTGACGTTTATTCCTTCCTTCTTCAGGGCCTCGTGGGCCTCAAGCACCCGCGGCACAAGGGCCCCGTAGGTAATGATGGTGGCGTCCTCCCCGGAGCGCAAGACATCGGCCTTCCCGGGCTCGAAGCGATAGTCCCGCCCGAAGAAGGGTTCGCCCTTTTCGTCGAGCACCACCGGGATCTTCGAGCGCCCCATACCCACGAAAACGTTTCCCGGGCGGGTGGCGATGAAGCGGATGATGCGGTCGGTCTGGTTCGGGTCCGCGGGCATGTAGATCTCGAGCCCGATCAGGTTCAAGAGGAGCCCCAGATAGTCCACGCACTGGTGCGTGGGCCCGTCCTCCCCCACGTCGAGCCCGCAATGGGTGGCCACGATCTTTAGGGCCGTCTTGTTGAGGACGTTTAAGCGGTGCTGGTTGTAAGTCTCGTCCACGGCGAAGACGCCAAAGGTGGAGAAGAAGACGAGGAAGCCTTCCTTGGAGAGGGCCCCGGCCGCCGAAGCGGCGTGATGCTCCTGAATGCCGGACTCGTGGAAGGCCTCGGGCGAGTGCTTCTTGAAGGCCGTCATCTTCACCGAGCCCTCAAGATCGCACGTGACCCCGAGCACGCGCGGGGGACGGCCGGAGAGGTTGTTCCTCTCGGCCAGGGAAAGGAGGGCCTTGCCGTAGGCCGAGCGGCAATCGGTCTTGGTCTCCGGGCCGTAGAGCACGGGCTCTCCCGGGTCGATCTCCACGGGCTCGGGATCGTGGGGAAAGTGCGGGAAGGACACGGGATAGTGCTTGCGCTTCTCCATGAGGACGTCGAGCTCCGAGGGATCGAAGCCGAGCTCCTTCAGGGCCTCGCGGGCGAGATCCGGCGGGAGGGCCATGCCGTGCCACTTCTCGTCGTTCTCCATGAAGGAAATGCCCTTGCCCATGACGGTTTGCGCCAGGATGGCCGTCGGCTTTTCCGGACACATGACCTCGCCGAAGAAGAACCGCCGCAGGGCCTGGTAGAGGTCCTCGAAGTCGTGCCCGTTAGCCTCGATCAGGTTCCAGTAGGTGGCGCGGATCTCCTGGCCTATGTCCTGGGGCATGACGCGAAAGATGGGGCCGCCGATCTGGAGGCGGTTGTAGTCAATGAGACCGCAGAGATTGTTGAGCCCGAACTTGACGGCAAAGCGCCGCGCCTCGATGACCTGGCCCTTCTGCTGCTCACCGTCTCCCATGAGGCAGAAAGTCCGCCGCGGAATGCCCTTGAGCTTCTGGGCCCGGGCCATGCCGCAGGCCGCCGAGAGCCCCTGCCCGAGGTTTCCGGTGTTCCATTCCACCCCGGGGACGGACTGCTCCACGTGGCCGCCGAAGGCCGAGCCCGCGCGGCGAAACTCCATGAGGAAGGGCTCTTCGTCGAAGTAGCCGTATTCGCAGAGGACGGCGTAGACCCCGGGGCTGATGTGGCCCTGGCTGATGACGATGCGGTCCCGGTCGGGTTTCCGCGGACGCTTGGGATCGTGCTCCGCCACGGCGTAGAGCATGAGAAGCATGTGAAGGGAAGAGAGGGAACCGCCCGGATGCCCGCAACCGGCAAGGGTGGTGGCGAGGATGATGCGCCGCGCGCAACGGCGCCACATCTCTTCGAGCTCCTGACGGATCTCCGGTTTGAGACGGGGTTCCTCGAGGTTGATGCGCAACATGGCCGCTCCTTTCGACACAAAAATTCGCCTCGACCTATAGCGCAGCTGGCGAGGAATTCAAGGATTAATTGCCGAAGCCAACCGG
>JAADCO010000083.1 GCA_013154385.1 Thermodesulfobacteriota bacterium | reverse complement strand
TTTGTTGAAGCCCCCGGGGCAACTCACTATACTGGCCTCGTGTCTCCCAGAAACCGACGCTCGTTCCTCAAGCTGAGTGGTCTCGTGCTCCTCGGGTTAGGGGGAATCGGCCTCTTCTCCGCGGTGAAGATCCTGCCCCGTCCGCCGCGCAAGGTCCTCGTCAAGGAAAAGCTCAAAGAGGGAGTGATCCTCGTCCGACCCGAGTTCTTCCTCCGCCTGACCGAAGAGGGGCCGCTCGCCCTTTCGCGCCGCTGTCCTCATCTGGGTTGCCCGGTGACCTACGCGCCGGACAAAGAAGAATTCGTCTGTCCGTGCCATCAGAGCCGCTTCTCCCTTGAAGGGCGCTATCTTGCCGGACCGGCCAAGAAGGACCTCGCGCGGCTTCCGGTAAAAAAGACCGAAGGGGGGCTCATCGTTGAGTTACCGGCTTAGACCCTGGGTCTCCTGGGGCCTGGCCGCCTCCTTCCTTTTGGCGGTGGTCTCCGGCCTCCTCGCGAGCTATCCCTTCCACGAGGCCTTCCCCCTGATCTCCACCGTGGGGATCGAAACCGTCCTTCCCTTCGGCTCCTTCCTGCGCGCCTTCCACTTCTACACCGGACAGCTCACCTTTCTCCTCCTCGTGTGGCATCTGGTCGAGGCCCTGCTCAACCACGCGGAGAGGAGGCGCCCTCTCTGGCGCTGGTCCCTGCTGGTAAGCACCTTTCCCCTGGTGACTCTCGCCCTCTTTACGGGCTACATCGTGCGCGGAGACCAGACGGGGCTCGCCGCGGGCCAGATCGCCGAACACCTGGCCCTCAGGCTCCCGTTGATCGGCCTCGTCCTCAACCGCCTCCTCTTTGCCGTGGCTGAGGAAGGGGTCCATCGGGCCTTCATGGCCCACATCTATCTCTCCGTGGGGGTGCTCGTGATAAGCGGCCTCTGGCACTTCCGCCTGCGCGCCGTAAGACTCGAAGACCTCGCGGTCTGGGCCACGCTCGCCGCCGCCGTCTCCCTCGTGCTTCCGGTGAGTCTTGAAGCCCCGAGCTTCGAGACCCTGATCAAGGGGCCCTGGTTCTTCCTGGGCATCCAGGAACTTTTGCGGCATCTGCCTCCGTGGCTGGCGGGCCTCGTCTTCCCCTCGATCCCGGTGCTCTCCCTGGTCTTCTTTCGCCTGGCCCCGCGGGGCCTTGCGCTCGTCCTCGTCCTCTGGACAGGCACCTACGTCATCCTCACCGCGCTGGGGGCCCTGAGGTGAAACGCTACCTGCTCTTCCTGGGAATCCTGGTTCTCGCCCTGGTCATCGGCCGCGAGGCCCTGAGGCATCGCGCCCCCAAGGTCTACACCACCACCTCCGGGCGCATCGAGATGTGTCTGGCCTGCCACGAAGAGAAACCCGAGAAGGCCCACGCGCGCGAAGTGGTGGGTTGCTCCCCCTGCCATCTGGGAGACCCTCTGCGCATTGACCGGCAACTGGCCCACCGGGGGATCATAAAGAACCCCGCGGATCTCCGCGTGGTGGAGAAGACCTGCGGGCAGCCGGCGTGTCATCCCGGCTATCCCGAGCGGGTGAAGAAGTCGCTCATGGCCACCAACCGCGGGATCATCGACACCCTGAGACGCTACTGGGGCGAGGTTCCGGCCCACGCCCCGGCCAAGCGCCCCGGAGAGACCGTGCGGGAGCTCATGCTCTCCGGAGAGACCTCGCTTGCGCTCGACTACTTCCGCAAGCTCTGCGGCACCTGCCATCTCTGGCTGGAGAAGGGGAAGTATCCCGGGTTCCTGGGGGAGAAAGGCGGGGGCTGTGTGGCCTGCCATCTCGTCCCCGGGGAGAAGGCGAAGAAGCATCCCGTGCTCACCCGGCGCATCCCGGTGGAGAACTGCACGCGCTGCCACAACCGCAGTGGTCGTATCGGCCTCACCTATCAGGGGCTCTACGAAGACGAGGGCTACGGTGCGCCGCTGGTGGAAGGGGAGTTCGGGGCCGAGACCCTGGAGGACGGCCGCTTCGTGGACCTCATCCCGCCTGACCTCCACTACAAGGCCGGCCTCACCTGTGCGGATTGCCATCTGCCGGAAGAGACCATGGGCGACGAGAAGGAATACGTCCACTTCGAAGAGAGCGTGGAGGTGACCTGCGAGACGTGCCACGGAGGCCAAGGGCTCACGCGCAAGGGCCGGCGTCATCCCAAGGTGATGGAAAAGGAAGGGCGGCTCGTGCTCAAGGACAACGCCGGGAAGGAGCACCCTCTCAAGGCCCCGGACCCGGTGAAGTGCCGGCACGAGGTCCATCGGCGCCTTTCCTGCCAGGCCTGCCACGCCCCGCGCGTGCCCCAGTGTTTCGGCTGCCACGTGAGGCGCGACCCCCGCGAGACCCAGCTCGACAAGCTCGCCGGACGGGAAACCGCCGGCGCCTGGGAGGAGTTCCGAAGCTACATGCGCTACGAGACCCCGACCCTCGGGGTGAAGGGAGACGAGGTGCTCATCATCGTCCCCGGCTGACAGGACTTCGTGACCATCCTCTCCCGGGACGGGGGAGTGGAAAAAGAGTTCAAGCGTCTCACCTGGTCCTTCATGGACCCGCACGCCACGGACAAGGCCCGCTCCTGCAGGGACTGCCATCTCTCGGCGAAGACCCTGGGCCTGGGCTACGGCACGCTGAGCTATCTCGGCGGAGGGAAATGGCAACTCGAGACCGTGGAGAGGGAACCCGCCGAACTCCTGGGGATTGACTTCCCCCTCTCGGCGGTGACCGACCTTTCGGGCCGGGTCTTCGTCCACTTCTCGCGCCCGGATCTCCGGGCCTTCAACCAGGAGGAACTGCACCGCATCCTCCGGGTGGGCCTTTGCCTTTCGTGCCATCCGGACTTCACCGACCCGGTGATGCTCCGCTGGGACCGGAAACGGCGCTGCCCGGTGTTCAAGGAGTGAACCTGAGGAGCACCGCGGCCCAGCCTTCCTCGGAGACCACGTGTTGGGGCTCGCGGCCGTAGGCGTTTACGATCTGCGGCAGGGCCTCGCGAAAGAAGCCGGAGAGGATGAGGGTCCCCCGCGGGACAAGGGCCCTAATCTTCCGGGCCTCGGGGACGAGGAGACGCAGATAGAGGTTGGCGACGACGAAGTCAAAGGGCCCCTTCACGGCCTCAAGCCCCCCGGCCACGGGATGGATAAGAGGGGCCAGAGAGTTGGTGAGGGCGTTTTCCCGGGCCACCTGCACGGCCTGGAGATCGATGTCGAGGGCCACCATGCGCGCGCCCCGGCGCGCGGCCACGAGGGAGAGCACCCCGGTGCCGGCGCCGAGGTCGAGCCCGAAGCCCGGGCCCTCTTCGAGGAGGAAGCGGTCGAGGAGATGCAGGGAGAGCCTGGTCGTGGGATGGAGGCCGCTGCCAAAGGCCCCGCGGGCCTTGAGGACGATCTCCTGCGGGCCGGGCTTACCGAAGCACTTGATCCTCAAGCCGGAGGGAAGGCGCATGAGTTCCCCGGTGGTCTTGCGCGCGGAAACCACCGTCTCCGCGGGAAGGCCCTTGAGAAAGCGCGCGAAGGCCTCCGGCGCGCCGTCAAGGAGGAGGAGCCGGCGGCCGGTCTCCAGCTGGTCCTCGAAGAGGAGCGAAAGACCGGCGGGAAGACTCACCTCTGCGTCGGCTTCGAGCACCACCTGCCACATGGGCCGTGCATTATAATTTGTCACAAAGATGCCACAAAGACGTGGGTGTTTTGCCGTCTTTTGGCCTTAATTTGAAGACAACAAAAACCTTCAGGAGGTTGCGCGATGAGAAGGATCTGGTTGGGTGTCCTGGTGTTTCTCCTTTTGGCAAGCGTTGCCTGGGCCGGGAAGGTCACCCTCCTCGGGGCCGGAGCCACTTTTCCCTATCCCCTGTACCACAAGTGGTTCGACGTCTACTACAAGATGACCGGCATCAAGGTGAACTATCAGGCCATTGGTTCCGGAGGCGGCATCCGGCAGCTTTTGGCCCGCACGGTGGACTTCGGCGCCACCGACGCCCCGATGACCGATGAGGAGCTGGCCCGCGCGCCGGGGAAGATCCTCCACATCCCCACGGCCGTAGGAGCCGTGGCCATCGGGTTCAACCTCCCCGGGGTGAGGGAGCTCAAGCTCACGCCGGAAGTCCTGGTGGACATCTATCTCGGGAAGATCAGGAAGTGGAACGACCCGCGCCTCAAAGAGATCAACCCGGAGGTCAAGTTCCCGCCGCTGCCGGTGATGGTGGCCTATCGTTCCGACGGTTCGGGCACGACCTACGTGTTCACCGACTACCTCTGCAAGGTGAGCGAGGAGTGGTGCAAGCGCGTGGGGCGCGGCAAGGCCGTGCGCTGGCCGGTGGGCATGGGCGGCAAGGGCAACGCCGGTGTGGCCGGGCTCATCAAGCAGATCCCGGGGTGCATCGGCTACATCGAGATCTCCTACGCGGAGAAGAACCACATCCCGGTGGCGGCCATCAGGAACCGCGCGGGGAAGTTCGTGAAACCCACGCTTCAAGCCATCACCGCGGCGGCCAACATCGACATCCCGGACGACACGCGCTGCTCCCTCACGGACACCCCGGCTCCTGACGGCTATCCCATTGCGGCCCTCACCTGGATCATCATCTATCAGGAACAGGCCTACGGAAACCGCCCCTACGAAAAGGCCAAGGCCCTGGTGGACCTCCTCTGGTGGTGCATCCACGACGCCCAGGAGATGAACGAAAAGCTCCTCTACGGAAGGCTTCCGGAGATAGCGGTGAAAAAGGCCGAAAAGATCTTGCAAAGCGTCACTTACCAGGGCAAACCCCTTTTGAGCACCAATCAGTAAGCGAGGAGGACGGACATGCTCAGCGAACGGATGGAACAGGCCTTGAACGAACAAATCAAATGGGAGTTTTACTCCGCCTATCTCTACCTCTCCATGGCCTCCTACTTCGAAAGCCTCTCCCTCGAAGGCTTTGCGAGCTGGATGAAGGCCCAGGCGGTGGAGGAGTGCATGCACGCCATGAAGTTCTACCACTTCGTCAACGAACGCGGCGGGAGGGTGCGCCTTCAGGCCATCGAGCAGCCTCCTACCGACTGGGAGTCTCCCCTGGCTGTGCTCGAATTCGGGCTCAAACACGAGCGTGAGGTGACCGAAAAGATCAACAGGCTCGTGGAACTGGCCCAGGAAGAGAAGGACCACGCCACTTACATCTTTCTCCAATGGTTCGTCACGGAACAGGTGGAAGAGGAAGACTCCTTCGGCTCGTTGGTGGAGAAGATGAAGCTCGTGGCCGACGCGCCGGGGGGCATCTTCATGATCGACCGGGAACTCGCCCAGCGCAGGATAGACTTCACGAGCCTCGCCACGGAGACCAACGCCTGAGAAAGAGCCGGGCCCTCCGGGGCCCGGTCCCCATAAAAACCCGAATTTTTCGGTCCTCTTGTGGGTGAGGGCCGAATGCTTATCTCATTAAGTAGAGGGCCGGGAGAAATTTGTGAAAATTGTCCTTGACAAAGGACGACTTCTTCTTTAAGAGGGATTCAAACTAAAAAGCGTTACAAGGAGGGAGTAGGTATGTGTATACGTCCAGGCATCATGGCTCCGGATTTTGAGGCCCAGGCTTATGTTAACGGCGAGATCAAGACCATCAAGCTCTCGGACCTCAAGGGCAAGTGGGTCGTCATCTTCTTCTATCCGGCGGACTTCACCTTCGTTTGACCCACGGAATTGGCCGCGGTCGCGGCGCGCTACGAAGAGTTCAAGAAGCGCAACGTAGAGGTCTTGGCCATCAGCACGGACACGGTGTTCACCCACAAGGTCTGGCAGGAGATCGAGCTCTCCAAGATGGTACCCGGCGGCGTTCCCTTCCCTCTCCTCTGGGACGTGGCCGGGAAGATCGGTCAGCTCTACGGCGTCTACGACGAGAAACTCGGCCTCAACCTTCGCGGACGGTTCCTCATCGATCCCGACGGGGTGATCCAGTCCATCGAGATGCTCAACGCCCCGGTTGGGCGCAACATCAAGGAACTCCTCCGTCAGATCGACGCCTTCCAGTACGTGCGCGAGCATCCTGGCGAAGCCTGTCCGGCGGAATGGGAGCCGGGCAAACCTACTCTCAAGCCTGCACCCGAACTGGCGGGCAAGGTCTGGGAAATCTGGAAACCGGAAAATCTCGACAAGTAGAGCTTACGGGGCGGGGCCTCCCGCCCCAAGGAGGCATCCATGAAGAAATACGTTTGTTCCGTGTGCGGATACGTCTATGACCCCGCCGAAGGCGACCCGGAGCGGGGGTTTCCCGCAGGCACGGCTTTCGAGGACCTTCCCGAAGACTGGACCTGTCCGGTCTGCGGGGCCCCGAAATCAGCTTTCAATCCCACCGACTAGGAGGTGAACCTATGAGGATTTTGCTCGGTCTGTTGACCCTTTGTCTCGTGGCGGCCAGCCCCTCTCTGGCCGCAGAAATGGGAAGCTTCAAGTACCACGACTTCAAGAAGCCCCAGAAATGCGGCAGCTGCCACAAGGAGATCTACCAGGAATGGAAGGCGAACATGATGGCCAAGGCCTACACCCACACCTGGGACCAGGTCGAATACTTCAAGCTGGCCCTCCCCCACGCCATGAAGGAGCCCAAGGTGGCGGGGGTCAAGGCCGGCTGCATTGGTTGCCACGCCCCGCTGGCCTTCTTGGCCGGGGACATCCCGCCCAAGCCGGCCTCCGAGGGCACCCGCGCCAACGAAGGGGTCTCCTGCGAGATCTGCCACAACATCACCGGCACCACGGAAAAGGAGCCCTTCAACTTCAGCTACGTCATCGAACCCGGGAAGACCAAGGTCGGGCCGCGCAAAGACGCCAAGCCCGTGAGCCACAAGGTCACGCCCTCGGAATTCATCAAGAGCGCGGAGTTCTGCGCCACCTGTCACGACGAAGCGAGCCCCTACGGTGCCTGGGTCAAGGCCACCTATCGGGAATGGAAGGCCAGCCCCTACGCCAAGGAAGGGGTCGTTTGTCAGGACTGCCACATGTATCGCGCCCCGGGTAAGGCCGCGACCATGGGTCCGGAGCGGGCGGACATGGCGCACCACGCCTTCCAGGGTTCCCACTCTCCGGCGAAGCTCGCGGGAGCCGTGGACATCGCCCTCTACGCCAACAAGGACAAGGCCGCTCCCGGCGAGACGGTCAAGATCCGCGCCGAGCTCTTCAACGGCAAGGTGGGTCACATGATCCCCTCCGGTTCCGCGGAAGAGCGTATGCTCTGGCTCGAGGTCTGGGCCATCGACGCCAACGGCAAGAGCTGGCACCTGCCGGTGAACAAAAAGGGATTCAAGGGCGAGGAGTACACCATCGCCGATCCTAACGCCTACGCCTACTTCGCCATCGGCGAGATCATGGAGATCAAGGACTTCAAGGGGCTCAAGCGTGACGGCGACGTGCCTGCCGGCGCGCGCATCTTCCGCAAGCCCTTCTTCGACCCCAAGGGCCGCATGACGGTGTGTCAGTGGTACACGGCCAACAACGAGCTCGTGGACTATCGCATCGGTCCGCGGGAGACCAAGGTCGAGACCTACACCTTCAAGATCCCGGCCGAGGCCAAAGGCCCCATCACCATCAAGGCCAATCTCTACTACTCTCAGGTGCCCAGCTCCGTGGGCAAGTTCTTCGATCTGCCTGAAGACGAGTACGCCCCGATCCTCGTGAACTCCTCCCAGATCACCATCAATCTCGACTAGTTCCCTCGGGAGGCCCGTCCTGGGCCTCCCTCTTGCCCTTCTGCTTCAGGTGCCAGAGGAGGTTTCGGCAAAAACCCTGGACGATACGCACCTCCTGCGCGGTGAGGTCGAGGCGCGAGAGGAAGCGCCGGATGGTGGTCATCCAGAGGACGACGTTGTCGTGCGGCACGTAGTCAATGGCCTCGAGCGTCTCCTTGAGCAGGCGGTACATGGGCTCGAGCTCCTCGATGGTGGCCAGCCTCGGTTTGGGAAGGGGCACCTCCACCCCCTGACAGAAGATCTCGTAGAGCACGATGACCACGGCCTGCGACACGTTGAGCGAGGCCTTCTCCGTGGTGGGGATGGTGACCACGGTGTGACAATGATAGAGGTCCTCGTTGGTGAGGCCCCATTTTTCGTTCCCGAAAAGGAGGGCGATGCGGTTTTCTTGGGAGAGGGCGGCCAGGCGCGGGGCGGCTTCGCGGATGGTCTCGTAGACCTTGCGCTGGCGTCCGAGGCGCGCGGTGGTGCCCACCACGTAGCCAAAGGGGGCCAGGGCCTCTTCGAGGTCCTGATAGACCTTCATCTTCTCGAGCACCGGGAGCCCGGCCCTGGTGGCCATGGCCCGCATCTTCTCTTCGTTCAGGTTCTTGGGACGCACGAGGATGAGCTCTTCCACCCCGAAGTTGGCGCACGCCCTGGCGGCGGACCCGATGTTTTCCGGATAGAGGGTCTCCACCATGACCACGGCCAGGTTCTCCATGCGCGCCTTGGTCTGGGCCTCGGGACGAATCTGCATCAGGACTCCTGCGCAAGCTCTTCCCTGGCGCGGGCCAGGGCCTCTTTCACCCGTTCCGGGGCCGTGCCTCCCGGGACCTTCCTCCTCTCAACCGAGCCCTCGAGGGTGAGCCATTCGTAGACGTCCTCCCCGATGAGCGGGGAGAACTCCCGGAGCTTTTCAAGCGGGATCTCCCAGAGCTTCAGGCCCTGCTCCTCGGCAAAGCTCACGATGCGCCCCACGACGTGATGCGCCTCCCGGAAGGGAAGCCCCTTGGTGACGAGATAGTCCGCCAGGTCCGTGGCCGTGAGATGGCCCTCTTCGCAGGCCGCGCGCATCCGTTCCGCGCGCGGGATGAGCCCGCGCACCAGGGCCGTGGCCAGCTTGAGGGACGCCAGGAGGGTGTCCACGGTGTCGAAGAGCGCCTCCTTGTCCTCCTGGAGGTCGCGGTTGTAGGTGAGCGGAAGGGCCTTCATCACCGTGAGCAGGGCCACGAGATGCCCGAAGACCCGCCCGGTCTTGCCGCGGATGAGTTCCGCCACGTCCGGGTTCTTCTTCTGCGGCATGATGGAGCTTCCCGTGCACAGCTTGTCCGGAAGGTCGATGAAGGCGAACTCCTGGCTCATCCAGAGGACGAACTCCTCCATGAGGCGCGAGAGATGGACGAAGATCAGGGAGGAAGCCGCGAGGAACTCGAGGATGAAGTCGCGGTCGGAGACGGCGTCCATGCTGTTGGCGGAGACGGCCTCAAAGCCCAGCTCCCGGGCGACCATCTCCCGGTCGATGGGAAAGGGGGTTCCCGCCAGCGCGGCGCTTCCCAAGGGGCAGACGTTCACCCGCCGGCGCGCTTCCCGCAGGCGCTCGGTGTCGCGGCGGAACATCTCGTAGTAGGCGTGGAGATGATGGGCAAAGAGCACGGGTTGGGCGTGCTGAAGATGGGTGAACCCCGGCATGATGATTCCGAGATGGGCCTCGGCCTTCTCCACCAGCGCCGCCCTCAGCTCAAGGAGCCTCCTTACCGCCTCGTCGATCACGTCGCGCAGGAAGAGGCGCACGTCCGTGGCCACCTGATCGTTTCGACTGCGCGCCGTATGGAGCTTGCCCGCCACCGGGCCGATCCGCTCCTTCAAGGCCATCTCGATGTTCATGTGGACGTCTTCGAGCTCCCGGCGCCAGGTGAAGCGCCCGGCCCGGATGTCGGCGGCGATCTCTTCGAGCCCTTTGATAATGGCCTCGGCCTCCTCCGGAGCGATGATGCCGCAGGCCGCAAGCATCCGCGCGTGGGCGATGCTCCCGCGGATGTCGTAGAGGGCGAGCCTCTGGTCATAGTGCACGGAAGCGGTGAACTCCTCCACCAAAGCGTCGGTCTCTTCGCCGAACCTGCCGCCCCAGGGTTTCTCCTTGGCCATGTCCCTCCTCCTTTTTCCACACTAATACCATCCCTCCCTTGGCGGGCAACGAGCATCTAAAAAGACTTCGAAGAACCGGCCTGAGGTGCTAAGAAAGAAGGCATGATCACGCCCGACCTCATCATCAACCTCCTCCTCATCCTGGCCGGAGCCTGGATCTGCGGAAGCATCGCCCAACGGCTGGGGTTCCCGGTGATGCTGGGTGAGCTCGTCGCCGGCCTCATCCTGGGCCCGCCCCTCCTCGGCCTGGTGGCGCCGTCTCCGCCCATCGAGCTCCTCGCCGAACTCGGCATCTTCTTCGCCATGTTCTACGCCGGCATGGAGATGGACCCGAAGGAGCTCTTCGAACACTTCTGGCCCTCGCTCGGCGTGGCCCTGGGCGGGTTCGTCATCCCCTTCGTCATGGGGTATGCGGTGACGAGGCTCTTCGGAGGCACCATCTACCAATCCCTCTTCGTGGGCATGGGCATCTCCATCACGGCCATCGCCGTGCAGGCCGTCATCCTCCAGAACATGCGCATCAACCGCACGGAGCTCGGGCACATTATCATCGGCGCGGCCATCGTGGACGACATCCTCTCCCTCATCACCCTCTCCCTCCTCGTGGGGCTGGTGAAGACCGGCTCCATCGAGATAACCGCGCTGGCCCTCATCCTGGGGAAGATCCTCCTCTTCTTCGTCGGCACCTACGTGGTGGGGCACTACTTCCTGCCGCGCATCACGCGCTATCTCACGGACGAAGGGGCCAAAGGCTTCACCTTCGCCCTGATCTCGGCCTTTATCTGGGCCT
>JAADCO010000087.1 GCA_013154385.1 Thermodesulfobacteriota bacterium | reverse complement strand
GAGGGGTGTGCGTTCTCCTGCGATCCGGAAGACACAGAAAGCCTCTGCCCCCACTGCCGGGAAAGGCTCGAAAGAGAAGGCCGGCTCCCGCGCACGAAGCGCAAGATCCGCGTGGTGGAGCTTCCGCTCTCCGCCACCGAGGACCGCCTGGTGGGCAGCCTCGACCTCGAAGCCGCCCTCACCCGCGGGGAAAAACGCTTCGAACCCGGCCTCCTCGCCGCGGCCCATCGCGGCATCCTCTACGTGGACGAGGTGAACCTCCTTCCCGACCATCTGGTGGACACCCTTCTCGATGTCGCGGCCATGGGCGTCAACTACGTGGAGCGCGAGGGTGTGAGCTTCACCCACGCCGCGCGCTTCGTGCTCGTGGGCACGATGAACCCCGAGGAAGGGGAGCTCCGTCCGCAACTCCTCGACCGTTTCGGACTCTGCGTCACCGTGGAGGGGCTCAAGGACCCCAAAGAGCGCGTCCTGGTGATGGAGCGCCGGGCCGCCTTTGAAGCCGATCCCGAAGGGTTCTCCAAGCGCTTCGAAGCGGAGAACCAGGCCCTTGCCGCGCGCATCAAGCGCGCCCAGGACCTCCTCCCGGAAATAGAACTCCCGCACGAGATCCTCTATCAGATCGCCAAGAAGACCATCACCCTGGGGGTGGACGGCCATCGGGCGGACCTCACCCTGGCCAAGACCGCGCGCGCTCACGCGGCTTTTCAGGGACGGCGGGAGATCAACGAAGAGGACCTCAAGATCGCCGAAAGGCTGGCCCTGCCGCATCGGTTGCGGCGCAAACCTTTTGAGGAAATCTCCGCCCAGGCGTTCAAGATGTGATGAAAAGGATCCTCGTCTTTCCGCATCGTTACGCCATCGAGTATCTGAAGTCCCCGGAGCTTGAGCGGGGAAAGGTCTGCTGGGTGGCTGTCTTTCGGCCCGCGGTCCCGGATGCCGCCAAGGCCGTGAGGCCCGATTACTTCGCCTTCCTCGAGTTCGACGACGTGGCGGACGAAGAAGCGGCGAGGAACTTCGGCCTCCTCCCCCTGAGCGAAGAGGAAGCCCTCTACGCGGCAGACACCCTGCTCCGCGCCCTGGACGCCGGGGTGCAGGAGTTCGTCTTCTCCTGCGACGCGGGCATCAGTCGTTCGGCGGGCATGGCCGAGGCCTTTGCCCGCTTCCTGGAGGAACAGGGGCTGGCCTTCGAGAAGAAGCACCTCCGTTTCCCCCAGCCCAATCCCCTGGTGCGGGAAAGACTCCTGCGCGCCCTGAAGACGCTTGATTCCTCAAGGGGCTAGAGGACCCTTGCCGCCTCTTCCACGGCCCGGGCGTAGGCGCGCGCCAGACCGCGCGTGTCCTCCTGGGCGCGGGCCAGGTCCTCATCGTTGTCAATGAAGAAGGGTTCGGCGATGACGCAGGGGGCCTTGGTGTAGCGCAGGAGGTATCCGCCGCGGTCTTCGGCGGTGCAGGGCTTGAGCCCGCGGTTGGGCAACCGGAGATGGTTCACCAGGTGTTTGAGGACGATCTCCGCGAGCCTCTTCCCCCGCGAAGAACGATGATAGTAGAGCACCTCGGTGCCCGAGGCGCGGCGGTCGAAGGCGTTGCAATGCAGACTGACGATGAAGTCCGGCGAAAGGGCGTTGATGTCGTGCGGGAGCGTTTCGTAGGTGCGCCGATAAACCCGCTGGACATCCACGCCTTGGACTTCCTGCTCGATGAGACGCGAAAGTTCGTCGTTGAAGGCAAACTCGGTGAGCCCGGAGGACGGGTTGACCGCCCCGGGGGAGGCCTTCTTGTGGCCGATGACCAGGGCGCAGAGGCGCCGGGTCTCCGGGAGACACAGGGCCTCGAGGTCCTTGAGACTGGCCTCGCCCTCCTCGAGCAGGTGTTCGATGATCCTTTCGGAGATGGGCGGAAGGGCCTCGAGAAGACGGGCCTCGTAGAGGATCTCCCCCTCGGCCACCCCGGAGACGAGGACCCTTTGGCCCACCAGGTCCTCGGGGACGGCAAGGGGCGTGGCCCGGCTCTCTCCGGCCCGGACCGGCGTCAAGAAATAGCGCCCCCTTGAGGTCACGAGGAGACCGCCCCTCAAGAGGGTGCCCAGGAAGAGACGCATGTCCCTAGTCCGCCTTGCGGCGCAGGAAGGCCGGGATCTCAAGCTCGTCTTCGCTTGGCACCCGGTCGAGGATGCGCGGCCCTCTCCTGCGCGTGATCTTGGCCCTGGCCCCGGGACCGCGCGGCGGCTCGCGGCGGGTCTCTTCCGGCTTGGTTTCCGTGCGAAGATCAATCACCTCCGCCGCGGGCTTCTCGTCATCTTTTTCCCTCTCCCTTTCTTCCTGGCGCCCGATGCCCGTGGCGATGACCGTCACCCGGAGCTCGTCACCGGCCTCCTCGTCGAAGACCACGCCCCAGTAGATGCGGGCCTCCTCGTGGGCCTCGCGCGCCACCAGGTCGGAGATGTATTGGGTCTCCTCCATGGTGAGGGTCTCGGGATGCGCCGTGATGTTGACCAGCACGCCTCTGGCGCCGGAGATGGAGACGTCGTCAAGTAGCGGGCTCGAGATGGCCATCTGCGCGGCCTCCTCGGCGCGCTGCTCGCCGGTGGCCACCCCGGTGCCCATGAGCGCCATCCCCATCTCGCTCATCACCGCGCGCACGTCGGCGAAGTCGAGGTTGATGTAGCCCGGGAAGAGGATGAGATCCGAGATGCCGCGCACCGCGTAGTAGAGGATGTCGTCGGCCTGGCGGAACATCTCAAGGAGCTTGGCCTTGGCCGAAGCCAGGGAGAGCAAGCGGTCATTGGGAATGGTGATGATGGTGTCCACTTCCCGCTTGAGCTCTTCGAGCCCCTTTTCCGCGGTGATGGCCCGCGGGCGCCCTTCGAAGCGGAAGGGTTTGGTCACCACGGCCACGGTGAGGGCGCCGAGTTCCTTGCTGATGCGCGCGATCACCGGGGCCGCACCGGTGCCCGTGCCACCGCCGAGCCCCGCGGTGATGAAGACCATGTCCGCCCCGGAAAGCGCCGCCCGGATGTCCTCTTCCGCCTCAAGGGCCGCTTCCTTGCCCACCTCGGGGTTCCCCCCGGCACCCAGACCCTTGGTCAGCTCCTTTCCGAGCTGGATCTTCACCGGGGCCGGAGAGAGGTCGAGCACCCGGTAGTCGGTATTGGCCACGATGAACTCGACCCCCTTGAGGCCCTTGGCGATCATGTTGTTGACGGCGTTTCCGCCGCCGCCTCCCACCCCGATGACCTTGATCTTGGCCTGATATTCGCTCTCTAAGAGTTCGAAACTCATTATCCCCTCCCGAAAAGCAATTCGAAGAGTTTTTTGGTGATGGGTCCCTTGGGCCGGTGCGAAACGTCACCGGAAAGATATTTCCGCGCGTAGAGGAGCAACCCCACCGCCGTGGAGAGCCGCGGATGGTAAACCTCCTCGGAAAGACCGGGAAGCCTCTGCGGATACCCCACCCGCGTGGGCAACTCGAAGATCTGGTCCGCCATCTCCACCAGACCCGGAAGCAGGGAAGACCCGCCGGTGATCACCACTCCGGAACCCAGACGCGGTTTAAGCCCCGAGCGCTCGAGTTCGGTGTTGATGATCTCCAGGAGCTCCTCCACGCGTGGTTCGAGGATTTCAGCGAGCACCTGACGCGAAAGTTTGCGCGAAGGACGATTGCCGAGTCCGGGCACGTCCACGTATTCCTCGCGCGGCACCAGGGGGGCCAGGCAACAGCCGTACTTGATCTTGAGTTTTTCCGCCGCGGTCATGGTCGTGCGCAGGCCCACGGTGAGATCGCTGGTGAGGATCTGCCCCCCGACGCCGATGGCCGCGGTGTATCTCATCGTGCCGTCCAGGAACACCGCGAGATCCGTCGTGCCTCCGCCGAAGTCTATGAGGGCCACCCCGAGCTGACGCTCCTCCTCGGTGAGCACGGCCTCCGCCGAAGCCAGCGGCTGAAGAACCACCGCCTCCACCTGATAGTTGGCCTTTTCCACGCACTTGATGAGGTTGGTCACCGAAGAATGGGCCGCGGTGACGATGTGCACCTTGGCCTCGAGACGCACTCCGCTCATCCCCACCGGTTGTTCGATGCCGCCCTGATCGTCCACGATGAACTCCTGGGGCAAAGCGTGGAGGATGACCCGGTCGTTGGGAAGATTGATGGCCTTGGCGGCCTCGATCACCCGCTCGATGTCCTCGGGGGTGACTTCTCCGTGCTTGAGGGCGATGACCCCGTGGCTCTCCTGACTGCGGATGTGACTGCCGGCAATGCCCACCACCACCTCGGAGATCTCCTCTCCGGAGCTCGCTTCGGCTTCCTGCACCGCCTGCACGATGGAGTTCACCGTGCTCTCGATGTTCACCACCACTCCCCGACGCAGACCGGCGGAGCTAGACATACCCATGCCGATGACCCGGAACTCTCCGTCGATCTCCCGGGCCACGAGGCAACAAACTTTGGTGGTGCCAACGTCTAAGGCGACGATCTTGTCTTCCATCTCTAACCTTCCCGAAAGATGAGGGCCGCTTGGCCCTCGGGATAATCCAGCCGCACGGCCTTCACCCTGGCGTATTGCTTCGTGCGATAGAGATAGGCCATGATGCGATCAAGCTGGCGATAGGCCCGGAGGAAGTCCTCCAGGCTCTCGCCCTTGAAGCGCACCCGTATGGCGTCTCTTGTCAGGAGCACGAAGCCGTCGCTCAAAAACTTGATCTGAGAGATGTTGGCGTAGCAGGGAACCAGGCCCTCGTCCTTCTTGAGCCGCACGAGAAGAGAGAGAACGGGCTTCCTCCGAGGAGAGAGGTTCCTCGCCTTGAACTCCTCCTCGGAAAGCCCCGTGAGGGCCGGCAACTCCTTCATGAGCTGGGCCGTGGCCGGAGCAAAGAGCCTCCCCTGCGCGTTCACCAGAAAGACCTCCTTCTTGAAGGAGACCATGGCCACGGGTTGCTCTTCTTCCACGCGAATGAAGATGGTGTCCGGAAGCTTGCGGGAGACGAAGGCCCGCGCCACCCAGGGATGGGCCTCGATCCTCTTCCTCACCTCTTCGAGGTCCAGGGAAAAGATGTTCTGCCCGAGATGGAGACCGGCGAGCTCGACGATCTCTTCCTTGCTCACCCGGGACTCCATCCTGATGTCCACCCGGCGCAGGTTGAAATAGTCGAGCTTCTTGAGCTGCGACCAGCCCCAGAGGAGGACCAGCGAGACCACCCCCAGCGCTATCAGGACGAGCGTCCCTCTACGCTTCACCAACAACCCTCACCTCCTCGGAAAGTTCTATCCCGAAGGCCTTGAAGACTTCCTCCTTGGCGCGATCCATGAGGGAGAGGACCTCGGAGGCCCGGGCCCCTCCCAGGTTGACGATAAAGTTTGCGTGCTTGCGCGAGATGGCCGCCTGCCCGCAGACACAGCCCTTGAGCCCCGCCTTCTCGATGAGATACCCCGCCGGGGCTTCCGCCGGGTTCTTGAACACGCAGCCCGCCGTTTGCTGGCGCAGGGGTTGCTTGTGCTTTCGCTGGGCCAGGAAACGGGACATCTTTCCCCTCACCTCCTCCGGAGAGGAAGAAAAGAGCCTGAGCTTCGCCTTGACCACCAGGGCCTTCTCCGGCCCGCCCCAGCTCCGATAGGAGAAGGGGAGCTCCTCGACCTTGAAGGTCCGAAAGGCCCCGTTTTCGAGGACGGTCACCTCCGTGAGCACGTCTTTCATCTCCTGCCCGAAGGCCCCGGCGTTCATCACCACCGCACCGCCGATGGTGGCCGGAACACCGGCCAGGAATTCCAGGCCCGAGAGCCCGCAGGTGGCGCAGAAGGAGAGGATCTCCGGGACAAAGGCCCCGGCTTCGGCTTCCAGGAGGTCTCCCTCCCGGGAAAAGGACCGCATGGCCCGCAGACTCACCACCAGCCCGCGCACCCCGCCGTCGCGCACGAGGAGATTGCTCCCCCCGCCGAGGAAGGTGAGCGGAAGCCCCATCTCCTCGGCGAGCGTTACCCCGCGCAGGAGCTCGAAGTAGTTTTCAGGGGCGAAGAAGAAGTCCGCCACGCCGCCGACCCGCAGGGTCGTGTGCCTGGCCAGCGGCTCCTTTTCGACGATTCTCAGTCCTTCTTGCGCAAAAAGCGACTTGAGTTTCATGCGACCTCTTCTCGTTCCCGCGCCCCCAGCTCTTCGGTCAGGGCCTCGGCCACCCGGTACACGTCCCCGGCCCCCATGGTGACCACCACGTCTCCGGGAGCCAGGAGATGGAGGGCGCGGGCCAGGAGGACCTCCTTGGTCTCGGCGAAGTACGTCTCTTTTCCGCGTCTCTTCTTGAGCGCGGCGTAGAGCCTTTCGCCCGTCACCCCGGGGATGGGCGTCTCCGCGGCCGGATAGATCTCGGTGATCAGGAGCACGTCCGCTTCGTCGAAGGCCCGGACAAAATCTTCGAAGAGGGCCTTGGTGCGCGTGTAGCGATGCGGCTGGAAGAGGATCACCAGCCGACGCTCGGGATAAGTGGCCTTGAGCGCGGCGATGGTGGTCTTGATCTCCGTGGGATGGTGCGCGTAGTCGTCGATGATCAGCACCTCTCCGGTGTCGCCCTTGATCTCCAGCCGCCGCCGGACACCGGTGAAGTTGGCCAGACCGCAGGCGATCTCCTCGAAGGGGAGCCCCAGCTCAAGCCCCACCGCCACCGCCGCCAGGGCGTTCTGGACGTTGTGCCGCCCGGGGATGGCCAGCTGGACCTCTCCCAGATAGCGCCCCGCGTGGGAGACCTCGAAGATGGCCGTGGGGCCCTCTTCCAAGATGTGGCCCCGCACCTCCGCCTCGGGATGGAAACCGTAGGTGATCACCCTCCGCGGGAGCCCCTGACGATAGAGGTCTTGAAGATGCGGATCGTCCAGACAGATGACCAGCAGGCCGTCCGGACGCACGCGCTCGAAGAAGTTGTAGAAGGCCCCCTTGACCGCCTCCAGGTCCTCGTAGAAGTCGAGATGCTCGGCGTCTATGTTGGTCACCACCGCCACCGTGGGCGTCATGCGCAGGAAGGAGCCGTCGCTTTCGTCGGCCTCGGCCACGAGATAGTCCCGCTGCCCGAGCCAGGCGTTCTCGTTGAAACCGTTGACCTTGCCCCCTACGGCCACGGTGGGCCTCAGGCCCGCGTTGGTGAGCACCGAGGCGATCATGGAGGAAGTGGTCGTCTTGCCGTGGGCGCCGGCCACGGCGATGTTGTAGCGATGAAGGGCCATGATCTCGACCAGCATCTGGGCGCGCGGAACCACTCTCAGGCCCAACTCCTGCGCGCGCCGGAGCTCGGGATTGTCCGCCCTGATGGCCGAGGAATAGACCACCACCTCCGCCCCCTCGACGTGGTGCGGATGATGTCCGTAGTAGATCCTGGCCCCCTCCTTCTCGAGGGCCCGGGTTATTTCCGAGCGTTTGAGATCGGAACCCGTGACCTCAAAGCCCAGGCTCAGGAGGAGCCGGGCAATGCCACTCATCCCGATACCGCCGATGCCGATGAAATGGACACGTTTGTAGTTAAGCATAAGCCACCATCGCCTCCGTTTCCGTGAGGATAATCTCTAGCGCATTACGCGGCATGAAGTCCTTCATTTTCCGTGCCATCCTGGCCCTCTTTTCCGCGTCTCGCAGGAGGGAGACGAGGGTCTCCGCCATGCGGGGAGCCTCGATCTCGTCCTCCCTGAAGAAGAGTCCTCCGCCAGCCTCCGCCACCAACCGCGCGTTCATCTCCTGATGCCCGTGCGTAGCGTGAGGATAAGGTATCAAAATCGCCGGCTTCCCCAGGGCCGAAAGCTCGGCGATGGTGGTTGCTCCGGCCCGACAGAGGACCAAGTCCGCCTGGGCGTAGGCCCAGGCCATATCCTGCAAAAAGGGTTCGACCCTTACCGCAAGCCCCTGCCCCCGATAGGAGGCTTGCACAAGTTCATAGTCCAAAAAACCCGTTTGGTGAACGAGAAAGAGATCGGGGACCTCCTCAAAGAGCCGGGGGGCCATCTCCAGCAGGAGACGGTTCAGGAAGCGCGCCCCCTGGCTCCCTCCGGTGACCAGGAGACCGGTTCCCCGGTGCTCGCGCGCGCGCGGAAGCAGGACCTCGCGGCGCACGGGATTGCCGGAAACAACCGTCTTGTGCCGCGGGAAATAGCGGTTGCTGACCGGAAAGGAGACGAAGATCCGGTCCACCAGGCGCGCCAGGAACCGGTTGGCCAGACCGGGAATGGAATTTTGTTCGTGGATGGCCGTGGGCAGACGCCCCAGCTTGGCCGCCAGAAGCACGGGAAACGAGGCGTAGCCCCCCACGCCGAAGACGAGCTGCGGTTTGTAGGAGCGAATGATGTCTCTTGCCTGAGAAACCGCCTTCATGAGGCGCGCCAGGGCCCGAAACTTGGCCACCAGGGGGCGCCCCACCATGCCCTCGGCCTCGAGCTTCACCACCGGGAACTCTCGACCGCGCAGCACGAGATCCTCTATCCGGCGGCCGCTTCCCACGAGCATCACCTCCCCTCCCCTGGCCTTGAGCGCATCCGCAAGGGCCAGGGCCGGAAAGAGATGCCCACCTGTTCCACCGCCGGCAATCAAAAACTTCATCAGTGATAAGTCACCATCTCCGTGCGATTGTCCTCTCCCAGAAATTGCGGTGCGTAGGAAAGGACGAGTTCCCGAAAAATGTCTCCCCGTTCCTGGTAGTTCTCGAACTGGTCGAAGCTCGCCGCCGCCGGAGAGAGAAGGACCGTGTCTCCGGGCATGGCCTCGGAGATGGCCACGGCCACGGCTTCTTCCAGGTTTTCGACCATCTTCGTGGGCACGAGATCGCGCAGATCCTCGGCCATCAGGAAGCGAGACTCACCCATGAGGATGAGGAGACGGACCTTTTCCTTGATGAGCGGCGCCAGCGGCCGATAGCTGGCCCCTTTGTGCTTTCCGCCCAGGATGAGCACGATGGGTCCGGAGAGCCCCTCCAGGGCCTTGGCCGTGGCGTCCACGTTGGTGGCCTTCGAGTCGTTCACGAAATAGACCCCGCCGAAACAGCCGATGAACTCCAGCCGATGGGAGAAACCGACAAAGCTCCGCACCGCCTGTCTTACGGCCTCGGGGTCGGCCCCGGACAGCCGCGCCGCAAGCGCCGCGGCCACGAAGTTCAGGCGGTTGTGGATCCCGAGGGGCTTGAAACCGGCAAAGGAGTACCTCTCCTCGTCCCCGCCGGGGAGCCTCAGGAAGAAGGCCCCTTCCACGAGCTCGGCCGTGGCCTCCTTCCCCCGCCCGAAGGTGAAACGCCGCGCGCGGGTCTCCAGGAGATCCGCCAGCCCCGCGGGCAGATCCACCGGAAGGATGGCCGCATCCTCCGGCGACTGATAGAGAAAGAGCCTCATCTTGGCCCGCACGTAATCCTCAAAAGTGGCGTAACGTTCGAGATGATCGGGCGTGACGTTCAAGAGGAGCCCCACCTGCGGGGCGAAGGTCTCGGTCGTCTCGAGCTGGAAGCTCGAGACCTCAAGGACCACGAAGTCCGCCTTCTGCCCGGCGAGGATGAACTCCGAAAGGGGGGTGCCGTAGTTTCCGCCCACGAAGACGCGCTTTCCCGCCAGGCGCAGGATGTCGGTGATCATGGCCGTGGTGGTGGTCTTCCCGTTGGTGCCGGTGACCGCCACCGTCCACTTGTTTTCGTCGAGGAAGCGGTAAGCCAGCTCGAGCTCCCCGATGACGGGAATGCCCCTCTCCTTGGCCGGGGCGTAGACTTCGGGCGGCACGCCGGGGCTCACCACCACGAAGTCCGCGCCTTCGAAGACCTCCGGACGATGCTCGCCGGTGTCGAAGAGCACGCCCTGGGCCTCGAAGGAGCTCATCAGGGCGCGGGGCAATTCCTCCCGCGGTCTCCGGTCGGAGACCACCACCTTGGCCCCGGAAACCAGGAGCAACCGCGTGGCCGCCTGGCCCGAACGGCCAAATCCCAGAACCACCACCTTTTTGCCCAAAAGCTCCTGCTTCATGTTCTTCACCTGAGCTTCAAGGTGCTGATGGCCAAAAGCCCCAGAAAGGCGGAGATGATCCAGAAGCGCACGATTATCTTGGGTTCCGGCCAGCCCTTCTTTTCGAAGTGATGGTGCAGGGGAGCCATGAGGAAGATCCGCTTGCCACCGGTGAGGCGGAAATAGACCACCTGGATCATTACCGAAAGGGCTTCCACGACAAAAATTCCCCCAGCCAGCACCAAGAGTAGTTCTTGCTTGGAAAGCACGGCGACGACGCCGATTGAGGCCCCTAGGGAGAGAGAGCCCGTGTCCCCCATGAAGACCTCTGCCGGGTAAGCATTATACCAAAGGAAGCCCAAACCTGCTCCCAGGAGGGCCCCGCAGAACACCGTGAGCTCCCCCACCCCGGGCACGTAGGGCAGATGGAGATAGGCCGCAAGCTTGGCGTGGCCCGCCAGATAGACGAAGAGCATGTAGACCCCGGCCACGATGATGAAGGGCCCGATGGCCAGGCCGTCGAGGCCGTCGGTGAGGTTCACGGCGTTTGAGGCCCCCACCACCACCAGCATGGCGAAGGGGAGGTAGAACAGCCCGAGATCCGGCCGAAAGCCCTTGAAGAAGGGCACGGAAAGGCGCGTGTCAAAGGAGCCGTACTTGATGGCCAGCCCCAGGAAGACGAAGGC
>JAADCO010000129.1 GCA_013154385.1 Thermodesulfobacteriota bacterium | reverse complement strand
TCCTCGACCGTCCGCTTCCCAAAAGCGGAGAATTGGCCGCCCTCGTGCGGCGACTCTTCGAAGAGAAGGAGATCCGGGGGCGAACGGAACTGCAATCAGCCGCAGACAAGGCCCTGAAGGGCGGGGTGCCCCTCCTCGCCTCAGCCGACGCCCCTCTCGTGGATCAGGCCGACCGCGTCTTCGACCTTGCCGCCGAGGCCCTGAAGAGGCTCGGGATCACTCCTTTTTCCCTCTAGCCCCCGGAGACGATGCTTCCCATCTGGAAGATGGGGAGATAGAGGGAGACGATGATCCCGCCGATGACACCGCCCAGGAAAACGATCATGATCGGCTCGATCATCTGCGCCAGGGCGTCAACCACGTTGTCCACCTCTTCCTCGAAGAAGTCCGCCACCTTGTTGAGCATGGTTTCGAGCACTCCCGTGGCTTCGCCCACACTGACCATCTGAATGACCATGTAGGGGAAGATCCCGCTACGAGCCAGGGGTTCGGCGATGGATTGCCCCTCCTGGACGCTCTGACGCACATCGTAAATGGCCTTTTCCACGATGACGTTCCCCGCGGTCTTGGCGGCGATGTTCAGGGCGTCGATGATGGAAACTCCGCTGGCGATAAGGGTCCCCAGGGTGCGCGCGAAGCGGGCCACCGCCACCTTGCGAAACAGCTCACCAAAGAGGGGTAGCTTCAGCAAAAAGGCGTCTATTCGTTGGCGGCCGCTTTCCGTGTTGTAGTAGCGTTTGAGCAGGAAAAAGCCTACGATCGCGCCGACAAAGGCGTAAGGAAAGTACTTCTTCGTCATCCGGCTGAGCTCCACGACGATTTGCGTGGGAAGAGGTAGCGCGTGTCCCATCTCGGCAAACATCTTTTCGAAGGTGGGCACCACGAAGATCATGATGATGCTGAGGACGATGGTGGTCACCACCAGGATGACGCAAGGATAGATCATCGCCTTTTTGACCTTGGCCTTGAGGGCCAGGGACTTCTCGATGTAAACCGCAAGCCTCTTCAGGGCGAGGTCCAGGTTTCCGCTCGCCTCACCCGAAGAGACCATGTAGTAGTAGAAGCGGTCGAAGATCTTGGGGTACTGCTTCAGGGCCTCGGCAAACGGCGTGCCCTCCTCGACCATCTGTTTGATCTTGAAGATCACTTCCTTGAAGTAAGGGTTCTTTTGCTGGTTGGCGAGGGCCTCAAGCCCCTGAACCAGCGGGAGACCCGCTTCCAACATGGCGGCTAACTGACGGGTAAAGATGACCACTTCTTTGGGAGAGACCTTCTTCTTCCTGAGACCGGAAAAGAGCCCCTTTTCCTTGGGCTTGATCTTAACGGGTGTGATCTTCTGGCGGGTGAGCTTGAGGCGGACGATCTTTTCGTCCGGGGCTTCCATCTCGCCCCGAAGGGTCTCTCCGATGGGACTTTTCCCTACCCATTCATAGACTGGCATGCACTTCCCCTCGTTTTTTTCAAGTCTTTCGGAAAAAAACGAGGGGAAGTTTATTTAGCGACCAATCCAGTAGTTGGGGGCTTCCTTGGTGATGATGACGTCGTGGACGTGGCTTTCACGCAAACCCGCAGGGGTGATGCGCACGAAGCGCGCTTTCTGGCGCAATTCTTCGATGGTGCGGCAACCGCAATAACCCATTCCCGAACGCAACCCACCCATGAGCTGAAAGATCATGGCGGAAACCGGCCCTCTGTAAGGCACGCGGCCCTCTACGCCTTCGGGCACGAACTTGGCCGCTCCTTTCTGGAAATAGCGTTCCGCACCACCCTTCATCATCGCCCCGAGGGACCCCATGCCCCGGTAAACCTTGTAGGTGCGCCCCTCATAGAGGACCATCTCTCCCGGGGCTTCGTCTGTTCCCGCAAACAGGGAACCAATCATCACCGCGTGGGCCCCGGCGCCGATGGCCTTGGTGATGTCTCCCGAAAACTTGATGCCTCCGTCGGCGATGACGGGGATATCGTACTTGTTGGCCACCACCGCGCTGTTGTGGATGGCCGAAAGCTGGGGCACCCCCACGCCGGCCACGATACGCGTGGTGCAGATGGAGCCGGGACCAACGCCGACCTTAATCCCGTCTGCGCCGGCACGAATGAGGGCCTCTGCTCCCTCGGCCGTGGCGATGTTCCCCGCAATGAGGTTGCAGTCGGGGAAATGGGCCTTGATGTCCTTCACAGCCTCGATGACGTTCTTCGAATGCCCGTGGGCCGAATCAACGACGATGACGTCGCAACCAGCTTTGAGCAGGGCCTCCACGTGGGCCAGGCGCTCCGGGCCCACACCCACGGCGGCTCCCACCCGCAAGCGCCCCAGTTCGTCCTTGCAGGCGTTGGGGTATTTGCGCAGTTTCTCGATGTCCTTGATGGTGATGAGGCCTTTTAAGTGAAAATCATCGTCCACGATGAGGAGCTTTTCGATCCGGTGTTCGTGGAGGATCTTCTTCGCTTCCTCGAGGGTCACCCCGGGCTTGGCCACGATGAGGTTCTCGGTGGTCATGACCTCGCGCACCGGGCGATCAAGCTGAGTCTCGAAACGCAGGTCCCGGTTGGTGACGATGCCGAGAAGCTTCTTCTCCGGCCCCTCGACCACGGGAACACCGGAAATGCGATACTCTTCCATTATCTTGAGGACCTCTCTGATGGGGACGTCAGGACCCACGGTCACCGGATCAATGATCATGCCGTACTCGGATTTCTTGACCTTCTCCACCTCTCGGCACTGCTGCTCGATGCTCATGTTGCGATGGATGATGCCGATGCCGCCTTCCCGCGCCATGCTGATGGCCATGCGGGCTTCGGTAACGGTATCCATGGCCGCGGAAAGGAGCGGAATGTTGAGCTGGATCTTCTTGGTGATGCGGGTCCGCAGGTCCACATCCTTGGGAAGGACGTCCGACTCGGCGGGCAAAAGTAGAAGATCATCAAAGGTATAGGCCTCTTCGATAGGAAGATTGAGCATGAAATCACCCCTTCGGATGAGAACTTTTTAGGCTGATGCCGAAATATTGGTAACGGATTGCGCAAGATGCAAGAGGAGCCCCTCGAGGATCCCCGTCTCGCTCACGCACAGTTCCCGCAGAGAGAACCTTTCCAGCACCAGGGCGTAGATCTTGATTCCCGCAAGGATGATGTCTTCCCGGCCCGGCTCCATGCCCTTGAGCGCCCTTCTTTCCTCCAGCGTCATGCGACGGAGTTTTTCAAACAGATTTTCCAGATCTTCCTCGTGAAGACAACGCCCATGAATAAGATCGGGATGATAGCGCTCCAAGCCAAACTTCAGGGCCGCCATGCAGGAAGCCGTGCCCCCGGTGGCCACCAGCTTCTCGGGATCAAACGGCGGATTAAGAGACGAAAGGGCCTCCCGCACCTTCTCTTCCAGGGTGGTAAGTTCGAAAGTCTTGGGGATCTCGTGTTTCAGATAGGCCTTGGTGAAGGTCACCGCCCCCAGCTCGAGGCTCTCCTTGGCGAGGACCTCTCCGTTGCGGCAAAAGATGAACTCCGTGCTCCCCCCGCCCACGTCAACGATCAGGGTGGGTTTCTGGGGATTGACGCGCATTCCGTAGAGCACGCCCTGGGCGGTAAAGGTGGCCTCCTCCTCCGGGGAGAGGACGCGAATGTCAAACCCCAAACCTTTGGCGGCCTCGAGGAACTCCCGGGCGTTGCTCGCCTTGCGGAAAACAGCGGTTCCCGCCGCCAGATAGCGGCGCACGTCCGCCCTTTCCAGATCCTTACGAAAGGACTCAAGCGCCTTCAAACCCCGCTCAAAGGCCTGCTCCGTAATCCGGCCGGTCTCCGCAAGCCCTTCCCCGAGACGGACGTTTTCCCGCCGGCGGAGAATGGGGCGCAGGCCGTCTTTTCCGGGCTTGGCTATGAGGAGACGAAAGGTCTGGGTCCCCAGGTCCAGGCTGGCCCAGGCCTCCTGGTTCAGGCGCTCTTTCAGGTCTTTTCCGGGTTTGAAGATGATGCGCTTGCGCGGAGGCAGTTCCCGCACCTCGGCGGTCTTGGGGTTCCTGAAGACTCTCCCCTTCTGCTCCTTGACCATGAAACGGCCGAACCCGCGGATCTCGATCCGCTTGCCCTCGCGCAGGACGTCCGCCATCCGCTCGAACAGGAGATCAACCACCAATTCCAGATCTTTTTTGCGAAAATCTGGGAACTTGAGCCAGAGCTCATTGACTAGATCTTTCTTGACCATGATTAGATCTCTGCCAGGTAAAGGGGTGCGAAAAGGAGGACCAGTCCTTTCGGGGCCAGACTCTTGGTCATGAGCCATTTGATCCAGGGCTTTTCTTCTTCCGGATACACGAGATGCGGGGGGCCCTTGATGCCGGCCATCTCCGCCGCCAGGTCAACGGCGTCCTCAAAATTCCCCAGGACGTCAACCAGACCCAGCTCCTTGGCGCGACGACCGGTAAAGACCCTCCCATCGGCAAACTTCTTCACCTCTTCCACGGGTATGCCCCGGGATTCGGACACCGCCTGCACGAACTGGGTATAGACGTCGCGAATGGTGTCCATGAGGAGTTCTTTTTCCTCTTTGGTCAGCGGACGCAGGAGGCTCCCGGTGTCCTTGTAGGGCCCGCTCTTGAGCACCGTGGCCTCGATCCCTATCCGCTCAAGGAGCTTCCTGATGTTGGGGATCTGGATCATGACGCCGATGCTTCCCGTGAGCGTCCCCGGGTCAGCCACGATCTTGCGGGCCCCCAGCGCCACGTAGAGACCGCCCGAAGCCGCCACCGAACCCATGGAGGCGACCACGGGCTTTTTCTCGGAGATCCTCTTGAGCTCGCGATAGATCTCCTGCGAAGCCCCTACGGCTCCTCCGGGGCTCTCTATCCTGACCACAATCGCCTTGATGGCGTCGTTTCTGGAAAACTTCCGCAGGTCTTCGAGATGCCCGTCGGCCTCGGAGATGAGGCCCTTGATCTCGATCACCCCGATCTGGTCACCGTGGGGCAAGGACGGCTTTCCCTTAAGCGCCCAGAAGAGACCGATCACCAGGAGGAGAATCAAAAAAAGAAAAAACCCCCCCAGAAATGCTAACCCCACGACCAGAACGTTTCGGGATGACATTTTCAGACCTTACTTTTTACGGTCTGCCGCAAGACTTTCCTTGAGAAAGGCTCCGAGGGTGATGCTACCCCCCTTCTGCTCCTTGGTGAACTCCGAATATTCGCGCTTCTCTTCGTCTTCCTTGAGCTTGCGGATGGAAAGCCCCAGCCGACGGGCCTCGGGTTCCATCTTGACCACCTTGGCCTTCACCTCTTGGCCGGGCTCGAACATCCCCACAGGGGTCTTGATCTTCTTGTCCGAGATCTCGGAGACGTGGATCAGACCCTCCACCCCGGGCTCGAGCTCCACGAAGACGCCGAAGTCCGTAACGTTGGAGACCTTGCCCGTGACCACGGAACCCACGGGGTACTTCTCCGGCACGCTCTCCCACGGATCGGGGGTGAGCTGCTTGACCCCCAGGGCGAGTCTTTCTTTCTCCCGGTCGATCTTCAGGATGACGGCCTGGATGGTGTCTCCGGGCTTGTAGAGCTCGGAAGGATGCTTGATGCGACCCCAGGAAAGATCGGAGACATGGATGAAACCGTCAATGCCTTCCATGACCTCCACGAAGACGCCGAAATCCGTGACGGTCTTCACCGGCGCTTCGATGACCATGCCCTCGGAAAACTGCTCCGTGAGCACGTCCCAGGGGTTGGGTTCTACCTGCTTCAGGCTCAGGGAAATGCGCCGATTCTCGGGATCAACACCGATGACCACCACTTCCACCTGGTCGCCCACCGAGAGCATGTCGCGCGGATGCTTGATGCGCTTGGTCCAGGAAAGCTCGGAGACGTGAACCAGACCTTCCACCCCGGGCTCGAGCTCCACGAAGGCCCCAAAGTCCGTAAGGGAAACCACCCGCCCCTGGACCTTGGTGCCCACGGGGTACTTCTCCGCCACGCTCTCCCACGGGTCGGGGGTGAGCTGTTTGATCCCCAGGGCTATCTTTCCCTTCTCGCGGTCGAACTTGATGACCTTGACCTTAACCTTATCGCCCACCTTGAAGTAGTTGGAGGGATGCTTCACGCGACCCCAGGTAATATCGGAGACGTGAAGGAGACCGTCCACCCCGCCGAGGTCAATGAAGACCCCGTAGTCCGTAATGCTTTTGACCACCCCTTCACGCACCTGACCTTCCTCAAGGCTCTCCAGGAGCTCGCGCCGCTTTTCCTCAAGCTCCTTTTCGAGCACGTTCTTCCGGGAAACCACGATGTTGTTGCGCTTGCGGTTGCTGCTGATGACCTGCACCCGCACGGTGGAACCAACGATCTCTTCAGGGTTCTTGGGAGGACGCAAGAAGGCCTGGGAGAAGGGCAAGAAGGCCCGCAGACCGTCTATGTCTACGGCAAAACCGCCCTTGATGCGCTCCAACACGTAGGCTTCCAAAGGCTCGCCCGTTTCCTTGGCCTGCTCGACCTTTTCCCAAGCCTTACGCCGCTGAAGCTTGCGATAGGAAAGTTGAACCAATCCGTCGGGCGTGCGCGTCTTCTCAACCAGCACCTCCACGGTGTCGCCGGGTTTGACCTTGATCTCCCCGTCAGGTCCCTTGAACTCTTCCGTAGGGGCGATCCCTTCGCTCTTGTAGCCGATGTCAATGATCACCCAATCGGGACCAATGCGCAAAACGGTGCCTTTCAAGACCTCCCCGCGGGAAATGGTCTTGAATTCGCCCGAGAGGAGCTCCTCGAAGTTCTCCTCTGTGGGATTGGTATTTTGGTTTTCCGCCAAGTTTTCCATAGCCTCGACCTCCCTAAATTTGACTGCACCTTATACCACTCCGAAAGAGGCAATTCAACCAAGGATCAGAATTCAGCGCGACTAAGAAACGGAGGAAAGGCGGCGTTCGACTTCCTCAAGGAGCCTTTTGAGGACTTCTTCCGTCGTGAGGGAGGACGTATCGATGAGAATAGCCCCTTCGGGGACCACCAGCGGGGCGACCTCGCGCTCCTGATCCCTTCGGTCGCGTTCGAGGATCTCCTGAAGGACCTTCTCGTAGGAGACGCTGTATCCCTTGCGCCGTAGATCCTGCTCGCGCCTCTTGGCCCGCACCTCCGGAGAGGCCGTGAGAAAGAACTTGAGGTCGGCGTCGGGGAAGACGTGGCTTCCCATGTCCCGACCCTCGGCCACCACTCCCCCGGCCTCCCCCAGGGCCCGTTGCCTTTCCTTAAGGCATTCCCTCACCCCGGGAACCTTGGCCACCATGGAGGAGAGCCGGTCTATCTCCGGCGTGCGGATCTCCTCGGAGACGTCTTCTCCGTCGAGCATCACCGCCAGACCGTCTCCCCGCGGCACGAGTTTCAGGTCGAGCTCGCGGCAGAGACGGGTAAGCGCTTCTTCGTCTTCGGGGGAGATCCCCCGGCGTTTGGCCGCAAGGGCCACCGCCCGGTACATGGCCCCGGTGTCCAGATAGAGATAGCCCAGCTTCTGCGCAAGCAGACGAGCGATGGTGCTCTTGCCCGCCCCGGCGGGACCGTCAATGGTCACGAGGAGCCCTTTAGGACGCATCGAGGACCTCCCGTAACTTTTCGATCAGGGCCCGGTTCTCTTCCGGAAGACCGATGGTGATCCGCAGACAGGTGGGAAACCCGTAGGCTTCCATACTCCTTACGATTATTCCCCGGCGCAAGAGGGCCTCGTAGATGGGTCTTGCCGGACGCCCAAGGTCCACGAGGAGGAAATTGGCCTGCGAGGGAAAGGGCTTGAGCCCGAGATCCCGCAGGGCCGAGAGGAGAAAGTCGTGCCCCTGCCAGATGATCTCCTGGACGCGGGGAAGATAGCCCTCGTCCTTCAAGCTCGCCAGGGCCGCCACCTGCGCCAGGACGTTCACGTTGAAGGGCTGGCGGATGGTGTTCAGGACGTCGGCCAGGAGACGAGACATGATTCCGTAGCCGATCCTCAACCCCGCCAAACCGTAAGCCTTGGAAAACGTCCGCAGGAGGACCACCGGAGGCGTGGCCTCTTTGAAGGAAAGCGCCTTGACCGCCCCCTCGTCCCGGATGAACTCTCCGTAGGCCTCATCCACCACCACGACCAGGTGATCCGGGAGGCCGCGATGCCAGGCAGAGAACTCCTCCTGCGAAAGGACGGAACCCGTGGGGTTGTGCGGATGATCGAGGAAGATGAGCCGCGTCTTTTCGTTGACCGCCTCGGCCATGGAGGCCAGATCGTGCCTCCTTTCGCGCAGGGGCACCTTGACCACCCGGGCCCCGGCGGCCTCGGCGAACTTTTCGTACATGAGGAAGGAAGGCTCGCTCATGATGATCTCTTCCCCTTCGCGCACGCAGGCCTTCACCAGCAGATCAATGACCTCGTTTGAACCGTTGCCCAGCACGACCTCCTCGGGCTCGACTCCGTAGCGCTCGGCCAGGGCGCGCCTCAGCTCGAAGGCCGAGGCGTCCGGATAGCGATGGAGGTTTGTGAGCGCTCCGGAAATGGCCTCAAGCGCTTTGGGAGACGGCCCCAGGGGGTTTTCGTTCGAGGCGAGCTTGATGATGGGCCCCTCGATCCCCAGCTCGCGCCGGAGCTCCTCGATGGGTTTTCCCGGGGGATACGGTTTGAGTTCCTTCAGATAGGGCTTGATCATGGCCTTCTCCAGGTACGTTCGATGAAGACGCTGGCCGGAACGAGCCGCAACTTCTCCTGCAGACGGCCCCTCTCCGCCTGCAAAACCCTCAAGGTCACCGCGCGGGGATGCCCTATGGCCACCGCCCCGCCTTCTTTCTCCGCCAGGTGGATGAACCGCTCAAGGGCCTTTTTTATCTCCGCCTCTTCCGGTTTGTGGTCGAGGAAGACCCTCCTTTCGGCAAAGGGGAGCCCCAGCTTCAGGGCCACCTTCGGCACCACGGTGCGCGGGGTGGTCCGGCTGTCAACGTAGAAGAAATCGAGGGCGGCTATCTCTTCCAGCAACCAGCGCGTGTGGACCATGTCTTCCGTGAACTTCGACCCTTCGTGATGATTGGCTCCCACGGCAAAGGGAACCGCAAGGATTGCCTCCCGCACCCGGGTTTTAACCTCTTCTTTCCCCATCTTCAAGGAAATGAGACCCGGCACGCGCTCTCCGTTTCCCGCGTCGAGGGGGATGTGCACGAGGACCTCAAAACCCCGCTGATGTGCCTCCCGCGCCAACTCCTTGGTGAAGGGGGCGTAAGGGAGGAAGGCAAAGTTCAGGGGGACCTTCAGGGAAAAGAACTTCCTCTCGAGGGAAGGCTTTTGGCCCATGTCGTCAATGATGATGGTGGCCAAAGGCTTTCCGCCTTCAGATGCCGCCGGAGGCGAAGGACGCTTGCGAGGCGTCCCCACGGCCCGCCTTTCCATCCTCTCGATCTTCAAGGGCGGACGCTTCACGCGGCGGGGAGGGACCTTCACGGGCCGCAAGACCCAGAGCGCCGCAAGAAAGGTGAGCAGGGCGAAAAGAAGGAGACAGGCCCATCCCAGCACCCCCGGGACGGGCCTCTTCCTCTTGCGTCGGCGGGCCATTTCTTACTGGGTTATCTTCATCTGGGAAAGGATGCCCCAGCTCTTGAGGAGTCTCAGGGCTTCCTGGAACTGGCTGTCGTACTTGAACCTCTCGATTTCCGCCTCTTTCTGCTCTTCCTCGGTGGAATCCTTCTTCCCTTCCTCTTTCTTTTTCTTCTTTTCGAGCTGATGGTTCTCGAGGTGCCCTTCGAGATCCTTCTCGCGGATGGGATGGTGCTCCTCGGCCTTCTTGAGACAGGCCGGGTCGAGCAGGGGCACGACCACGTCCGGCTCTATTCCCTTGGCCTGAATGGACCGCCCGCTCGGGGTGTAGTACTGGGCCGTGGTGATGCGAATGGCCGAACCGTCGGGAAGGGGAATGATGGTCTGCACCGAACCCTTACCGAAGGTAGGCATGCCCACGATGATGGCCCGGCGATGGTCCTGAAGGGCACCGGCCACGATCTCCGAGGCCGAGGCACTGCCTTCGTTCACCAGGACCGCAATGGGATAGGGATGTTTCCGCCGGTTGGGCGTGGCCTCGAACCGCATGTTCTGCTGCTTGATGCGGCCCTCGGTGTAGACGATGAGGCCGTGGTCAATGAACTCGTCAGCCACCTTGACCGCCGCGTCGAGGAGGCCTCCGGGGTTGTTGCGAAGGTCTATGATCAGGCCCTTCAAGGGCTTGTTCTCCTTCTCGAGGGCTTCAAGCGCCTTCACCAGCTCGCGCGGGGTCTTTTCCTGGAAATTGGAGATGCGCACGTAGCCGTAACCGGGCTCCACGGTGCGATAGCGCACGCTCTTGATGGGGATCACGTCGCGCACGAGGGTGATGTCCTTGAGCTCCGTCCATCCCTTGCGCAGGATCGAGATGGTCACCTTGGTGCCCTTGGGCCCGCGCAGGAGTTTCACCGCCTCCATGAGGCTCATGTTCTTGGTGGGCTTGCCGTTGATCTTGATGATCTTGTCTCCGGGCTTGAGCCCCGCCTTCCAGGCCGGGGTGCCCTCGATGGGGGCCACCACGGTGAGCACGCCGTCCCGGATGGTGATCTCGATGCCTATGCCGGTAAAGCTCCCCTTGGTCTCGATCTGCAGTTCCTTGTAGTCGTCGGGCTTGAGGAAGGAGGAGTGCGGATCGAGGTTGGAAAGCATCCCCTGGATGGCTCCGTAGATGAGTTCCTGCACGTC
>JAADCO010000036.1 GCA_013154385.1 Thermodesulfobacteriota bacterium | reverse complement strand
ATCTTTCTCAACCCCTCTGACGTTGGGGGCCGCTACGCGGCGCTCACCTTCGTGGGCCTTGTGCCCGCGGCGCTCATGGGCCTTGAGTTCGAGAAGCTCCTCGACTACGCGGAGGAGATGCTCGAGACCTGCCAGCCCGACGTGCCGTGGGAATACAACCCTGCGGCTTGGCTCTCGGAATACATCGCCGAGCGTTTCTTCCTGGGGCAGGACAAGCTCACCATCATGGCCGACCCGCTGCTCCGGCCCTACGCCCTGTGGATCGAGCAGTTGGTCGCCGAGAGCCTGGGCAAGGAATTCACCGGCGTGATCCCCATCGTGGGAGAGACGCCGGGTTCGCCCACGGTCTACGGACCGGATCGCATCTTCGTCTACCTCGGCCTCCGCGGGCGGCAGGATCTCTATCGGCGTCTCTTCGCCGATCTCAAGGAAGCCGGCTTTCCCCTGAGGCCCTATTGGCTCGAGGACCGCTACGAGATCGGGGCCGAGTGCATCCGCTGGGAGCTGGCCGTGGCCCTCTGCGGGGTCTGGCTCGGGGTGAACCCGTTCGACGAACCCGACGTGATCTTCTCCAAGAAGAAGACCAAAGAGGTGCTCGAGACCTTCAAGCAGACCGGTGAGTTCCCGGTGGAGTTCTACCTCGACGACGACCTCCAGATAGGCTTCCTCTACGCCGGGGGGCTCAAGGTGCAGTATCCGCGCCTGCGGGCGGTGGTGAAAAAATTTCTCTACGAGACCCCGCCCTGGGGTTACTTCGCTTTCCTTCCCTTCTTACCTTACGATGAAGAGATCGAAGAGATCTTCACCGACCTGCGGACCCTCATGCGGGGCCGGCGGCAGTGCTCCACCATTCTGGGGTTCGGCCCGCGCTATCTGCACTCCACGGGCCAGCTCTTCAAGGGTGGACCGAGGACCGGACGATTCCTAATCTTTACCCGCAAGGGGCGCGTGGCGGAGCAGGAGATCCCCGGCTGGGGCTTCACCTTCTGGGATCTCGAGTTCGCGCAGGCTTACGGCGACTTTCAGGCCCTGGGAGAAAGGGAGCGGCCGGTGCTTCACATCCACTTTACGGAAAATTATAAAGAAGATTTGAGAAAGTTTTACCGATTCATGGAGGAAATCACTCGTCTGTCCGACGAAGAAGAATAGATGTCGTTCGTTAGGCAGCTCGTCTATAGCGTTTGTTTGTTGCTTTTGCTCCTCTTCATCGGAACGCTCGGCTACTATCTTATTGAGGGCTGGTCCTTCTTCGATGCCCTCTACATGACGGTCATCACCCTTTCCACCGTGGGCTTCGGGGAGATCCATCCCCTTTCCCATTCCGGGCGCCTCTTCACCATCATCCTCATCATGGGCGGCGTGGGGGTGGCCTTCTACGTCTTCACCATGATCACCGAGACCATCGTCTCCGGCCAGCTTCAGGACTTCCTCGGGCGCCGGCGGCTGGAGGCCAAGCTCGCCTCCCTCCACGACCACTACATCATTTGCGGCTACGGGCGCATCGGCCGCCACATCTGCCGCATCATCTCCAAAGAGGTCCCCTTCGTGGTGGTGGAGATCAACCCCGAAGTCATCAAGGAGATCGAAAAGGACGGCTTCATCTATCTCGAGGGTGACGCCACGCACGAGGACGTGCTCAAGAAGGCGGGCATCGAGCGGGCCAAGGGCCTGGTCTCGGTGCTCCGTTCCGATGCGGACAACGTCTACATCACCCTCACGGCGCGAAGCCTCAATCCCAAGCTCTTCATCATCGCCCGCGCCGACGAGGAACACGTGGAGAAGAAGCTCAAGCGCGCCGGCGCGGACAAGGTCGTCTCGCCCTATCTCATCGGGGCGCGGAGGATGGCCCTCATCATCCTGCGCCCGGCGGTCACGGACTTCCTGGAGCTGGCCACCCCGGAGGAGAACCTCGAGCTCCAGCTCGAGGAGGTGCGCGTGCGGCCGGAGTCCGATCTGGTGGGCAAGACCCTCCAGGAGAGCGGAATCCGGCAGTTCTCCGGGGCCATCATCCTGGCCATCAAGAAGGTCACGGGAGAGATGATCTTCAACCCCCCGCCGGACTACGTCTTCGAGGCGGACGACACGGTGGTGGCCCTCGGCGACCGGGAGGGCCTGGCCCGGCTCGAGGAAGTGGCCTCCGGCAAGAAGCGCCTAAGCGACTTCAAGTAGCCCCTTTTCCGTGACCACGGCGTGGACCCTCACGTCGTGGGGCTCTAGCGGAAGCTCGTCCACGAGCTGGCAGGAGAAGGCGAGCGCCACCCTCTTGGCCTTGGTGGCCTGAGTGAAGAGCCGGTCGTAGTAGCCTCCGCCGTAACCCAGGCGCCCGCCCCGCGGATCGAAGGCCACCCCCGGAGTGACGATGAGGTCGAGCTCGGCGGGATCTATCGTCGGGTTTTCGGGAGGGGGCTCGGGGATGCCGTAGGCCCCGGGGCGCAGCTCGTCCGGGCCGAAGACGCGATGGAGAGAGAGACGCTTTTCGTCCACCAGGGTCCGGGGGAGATAGACTTCCTTTCCGTCCTCCAGGGCCTTGGCCAGCAGTTCGTCGGTTTCCACTTCGCTTCCGAAAGAGGCGTAGAGGAGGATCTTTTGAGCATTTCGGTAATGAGGACTTTTGATGAGATAATCTGCGATACGACGCGAAAGCTCCTTCCTCTTTCGGCTATCGAGAGCTTTTCTTAAGGAAAGAATCTTCCGTCTCAGTGCTTCTTTTTTCGTCATTTGTTTCTTCTCGGTTTGTTTGCATTATGGAAAAGCTTTTGTTAAAAATTTTAGAAAGTATACAGGGGCTGTCTCGTATGAAAAAGAGAATCCTCGTCATCGAAGACGATCTCGAAGTTCTCAACATGGTGCTCGATTACCTGAAGGTGCTGGGATACGAGGCCGTGGGTGCGGAGGACGGCCTCAAGGGGCTCAAGGCGCTGCGTCAGGACCACTTCGACGCCGTGGTCACGGACATCACCATGCCTTACGTGAGCGGGATAGGCATCATCTCCATCATCAAGAAGGACAACCCCGAGATTCCGGTCATCGCCATCACCGGATTTGGTGAAGAAGTGGAGACCTTGGCCCAGGAAAAGCACGCCGACGCCGTGCTTTCCAAACCCTTTGCCATGGAGCAACTCAAGGAGATCCTTGATCGTTGCCTGGCCAAGGAGGCATAAATGGCCCTTAAAGCGTACATTCTCATCAACACCCACATCGGCAAGATCTCACAGGTAGCGGAGATCTTGCGGAAGATGCCCGAGGTCAAGCGCCTGGACATCATCATGGGGCCTTACGACATCATCGCCGAGGTGGAGACCGAAGATCACCAAGCGCTCTCCGAGGTCGTTCTCAAGCGCCTGCAAAACATCGACTACATCCAGCACACCATGACCTGTCCCGTGATCACAATGGAAGGCGATTGAGCGCCCTGATTACCAGTTCCGCGTAGTTTTCCGCTGCTTGCGAGAACTCTTCCAGCACCTGATAGGCGTTCGTCCCGGCTCGAGTCCTCTCTGCGTCGTTCCGGAGCCAGAAGTCCATCTTCTGGGCGAGATCCTGCGCGTCGGCAACCCGCCTCCCGCCGCCGTTTGAGACCAGCTTCTCGGCCTCGTAGGGGAAGTTGTCCATGTGCGGGCCGAAGAGCACCGGCACGCGGAAGGCTGCGGGTTCAAGGGGGTTCTGCCCGCCTTTGGGGACCAGGCTCCCGCCCACGAAGGCCACGCGCGCGAGGGCGTAGGTCTCGAGCAGGGGGCCGACCTCGTCGAGGATCACCACGCCGTCTGCGGGCCTCTCTAGCGCGGTCCAGAAGGCCGGGGCGAGGCCCTCGGCTCTCAGGCTCTCGGCGAACACCGGGGCGCTTTCGGGATGCCTCGGGGCCACGAGAAAGGAAAGCGCGCGCGAGCCGTCCTTCAATTGCCTGATCGCCCGGGAGACCATCCTTTCCTCGCCGCGCCGCACGCTCCCGAAGACCACCCAGTTCGTGGAGGACGAAAGCTTTTTCCGGGCCTTCTCTGGTTTCAGGTCGCGGGCCCGCTCCCGCAGGAGATCGTACTTGGCGTTTCCCAGGAGGAAGACCTTTTCCTTCTCGGCTCCGAGCTGGAGGAAGCGCTTGGCCTCAAGGGGCCCGATGACCCCCAGGGCGTAGAAGCCCCGCAGGAGGTGCTCCATGAGGGCCTTTATCCGCTGATAGCGGCGAAGGCTCCGGGCTGAGAGCCGCCCGTTGACGAGCACGGTGACCACCCCGCGGCGGCGGGCCTCTTCCAGGAGATTGGGCCAGAGCTCCGTTTCCACGGGCACGAAGACGCGCGGGGAGACGCGACCAAAGGCCCGGCGGGCGTAGCGGGGAAGGTCGTAGGGAGCCAGGGCCAGCTCGAGCCCGGGAATGTCTTTCAGGAGTTCTGCGGCCCGCTTGAGGCCCGGACGGGTGTGGAGGGTGAGGAGGAGTCTGGTCCGCGGGCGGATCCTCTTGATGGCGCGGATGATGGCCGCGGCCACGCCGGCTTCGCCCACGGAAGCGGCGTGCATCCACACTTCAGCCGGCGAGAGAAAGCCCCGCCTCTGCGGCTCGAGCCTCTTCAGGGCCGCGAGAGGGGTGAGCAGATGCCCGGCGAGCCGGTATAGGCCGAGGAGCAGGAGGGCTTGGGGTTTCATCGGCTCCAGAAGCGCTGTCTCAGGGTTTCGAAAAGGGCGATGGCCCCGGCCACCGCGGCGTTCAGGGAGTCTATGCGCCCGCGCATGGGGATGGCCGCCAAAAAATCACATTTTTCTCGGATGTTCGGGCGCAAACCCCGATCTTCGCTGCCGATCACCCAGACCAGGGGGAGGGTGAGGTCGAGCTGATAGATGTTGCTCTCGGCGCGGGCGTCGAGTCCGGCGATCCAGAGGCCGCGTTCTTTCAGCTCCTCCAGCGTGCGTCCCAGGTTGGTCACGCGGCAGATGGGCAGATGGGCGATGGCGCCGGCGGAGGCCTTGATCACCGTGCCGGTGATGGAAGCCGCTCTCTTCTTGGGGATGATGAGGCCGTGGGCCCCGGCGGCTTCGCTGCTGCGGATGAGGGAGCCCAGGTTCTGCGGGTCGGTGATCCCGTCCACCGCCACGAGAAGCGCGGGTTCCTCCCGCTCCTTGGCCCGCGCGAGGAGCTCATCGAGAGAGGCGTAGTCAAAGCCCTTGAGATAGGCGATCACCCCCTGCGTGCGGGCCTGGGGAGGGAGCTCGTGCTCGGGCAACTTCTCCCGTATCTTGACCGGAACGCCGGCCTTCTTGGCCTTCTCGAGGACCTGATAGAGGCGCCCGCGAAGCTCGCCCTTGGTGATGACGATCTCTTCCAGCCGCTGCGGGTCGCTCTTGAGGACTTCGAGGACGGGGTTGATGCCCCAGATGATCTCGGCCATCAGAACCTCTCGAGCAGGTCCGGGCGTCTGAAGGGCCGCTGTCTCTCCGCCCGCAGGATGGCGCGCAGGGTCTGGTAGGCTTCTTCCAGGTCGTCGTTGAGCACGAGATAATCGAAGTCCTTGGCCCGTTCGATCTCCTTGCGGGCCACGGAAAGGCGTCTCCTGATGGTCTCTTCGTCTTCGGTCTCGCGGCTTCGGAGGCGTCGCTCGAGCTCCTCCAGGCTGGGGGGAAGGATGAAGACGAGGACGGCCTCCCGCCCGAGCTTTTGCCGCACCTGAAAGGCCCCCTGGACGTCTATGTCGAGCAGCACGTCACGGCCCTCTTCGAGGCGCTTGAGCACCTGGCTCTTGGAAGTGCCGTAGAGGTTTCCGTACACCTCGGCCCATTCGAGGAAGTCGTCTTCGGCGATCATCCTCTCGAAGGTTTCACGGTCAACGAAGAAATAGTCGTGTCCGTGGCGTTCGTTGGGTCTGGGGGGGCGAGTGGTGTAAGAAACGGAGAAGGCGATTTCCGGATCTTCCTGGAGAAGACGTTTACAGAGGGTAGTTTTCCCGGCCCCCGAGGGGGCCGAGACCACCAAGACGAGCCCACGACGCGGCATCAGGCGGCTTTTTCTTTGCGTTTGCTGCTCTTTTCTTCCTGGACCTCGGGGCAACCCTCTTCGTTGCTCTCCCCGTAGGCCTTGATGAGATCCGTAGCCAAACGCTGAGAGATGGTTTCCGCCTGAATGGCCGAAAGGATGACGTGGTTGCTGTCGGTGATGATGATGGACCGCGTCCGGCGCCCCTGCGTCGCGTCAATGAGCCTCTTCGCTTCCCTCGCCTCTTCGCGCAACCGCTTCATCGGGGCGGAATTGGGATTGACAATGGCGATGATACGTTCGGCAACTACTGAGTTGCCAAAGCCAATGTTGAGTAAACGGCATTTACAACTCATTACCCTTGGCCTCCGATAGTTTTATTATTCGCGGAGATAATACCCAAACACACCTTTCTCGTCAACGTGTGAACAAAGTAACAAAATTACTCGATGTTTTGTACTTGTTCTCGCATTTTTTCGAGGGTGCACTTGATTTCTACCGCGAGATGGGATATCTCGGCAGACCCCGCCTTGTTGGAAAGGGTGTTTATCTCGCGGAACATTTCTTGCAACAGGAAATCGAGTTTTCTTCCCACGGGCCCTTCTTCCTGAAGTGTTTTTCGGAATTGTGCCAGGTGACTCTTGAGTCGGTCCAGCTCTTCGGTGAAGTCGGTCTTGTCCGCAAGGAACACTATTTCCTGGTGCAACCGCAGCGGATCAACTTCCTGGTCCTGGAGGAGCTTTTTCACGCGCTCTTCCAGGCGGGCCTTGGCCGCTTCGAAGACGGGCTCCTTGAGCCTTTCGATCTCCTCGACCAGGGTCTCGACCTTGTGAAGGTGTTCTTTTAGCACCTCCTCGAGGAAGGCGCCTTCCCGGGCGCGCATCTCCGCCAGGTCCTCCAGGGCCCTCTCGAAGACCGGCCCCATCTCCTGCCAGAGCTTTTCGAGGTCTTCCTCGGTCTCCACGTGGGTGAAGACCTCTCTCATCCGCAGGAGGTCGGTCACCTCCACTTCCCCGGGCAGATGGAAGAGCGTTTTCAAGTAGCGGAGCGCGCGGAGATACTCCTCGGCGAGATCCTGATTGAGGTTCAGCGCCGCCACCTGCGGCGGGGTGCCGCTTATCTGCACGAGGACCTCGAACCTCCCCCGGGCAAAGCGCTCCCTTATCTCCCGCCGGACTTTCTCCTCCAGGGCTTGATAGCGCTTGGGGAGGCGGGGGATGATCTCGAGGAAGCGATGGTTGAGGCTCTTTACCTCCACCTTGAGGCTCCAGGTTTCCCAATTCTCTTCCGCGCGGCCGAATCCGGTCATGCTCTTGAGGGCCATTTTCTCCTCCTGATAAAGCCTTTTTCCCTGCCAGTTTAGATGGTAAAAAGTGCACATGCGAGTCCTACGTCTGGAGAGGCCGGATCCCACCCGTCTCATCGAGGAGAAGATCAAGGTGGCCCAAGAGCTCTACGACGTTTGGGGTGAAGGCCTCCTTGAGGACGAAGAGATTCCACCTTTGCTCGAGCGCTACAAGAAGGCCGTGGAGGCCTCCAACGAGGCCATGGAATCCGCGGGGACCTTCCGGGAGTGCTACGTCTGCACGGTGCAGGACAAGAAGGGGTGTTGCAAGATAGGGCTCGAGAACGAATGCACGGTGCTCATCCTCCTTCTGAACCTCCTCCTGGGAGTGAAGTTTCCCGAAGAGCGCGAAGTGCCGGGGCGGTGTTTCTTCGTGGGGCCGCTTGGGTGCAAGATCTTCGCACGCCCCATGCTGTGCCGCGACTACTTCTGCGTGCGCCACTACGAAAAGGTCCCGGAGGAAGAGATGCGCAAGGTCACCCGCGTGCTCAACGAAGAACTCACCCTTCTTTATCAGATCACCCGTCTCCTGAGGCATCGTTTGGAGAGCTGGACGGGTGATTTTCTCATGGAATTGGACCTAACCGGATACGGAGTTTAGGAGGAGAGCATGAAGATGAAGAAACTTTGTCTGATTTTGGCCCTATTTTTCCTGGCCTCCTGTGCCAAGAAGGAGATCCCCACCGGGGCGCCGTCTTCTTCGGTCCCCCCGCCGGAGACCGCCACCTATGAAGAGCAGGTCTCTCCCTCGGCCATGACCCCTTCCGAGGCCGCGGAGGCGGAGGGCACGGGAGAGCTTCCGCCCTTCAGCGAGGAGGCCCTCGAGGCCCCGAGCGAGGAATGGGTGGAGGCCCATCGGCGGGAGCTTGAGATCTACGGTCGCAGCACGCGGCCCCTGAAGGCCATCTTCTTCGATTTCGACTCCTTCGAGATCCGTGACGACATGAAGAAGAGGCTCCTTGAGAACGCGCGCTATCTGCTGGATCATCCCGAGCTCAAGGTGGAGCTCCAGGGCAACTGCGACGAGAGGGGTTCGAGCGAGTACAACCTGGCCCTGGGTGAGCGGCGGGCGCTGGCGGTCAAGCGCTATCTGGTCAACCTGGGAGTGGATCCGGAACGCCTCACCACCGTGAGCTTCGGCGAAGAGCGTCCTCTGGACCCGGGGCACAACGAACGCGCCTGGGCCCTCAATCGGCGGGTAGATCTGGTGGTCATTAACCGATAAAGGAGGTTTTTCATGCGCAAGTTTTTGGTTTTGGGCGTCTTGCTCCTCGTTTTGCTGGTCTCCGGGGCGCAGGCCGGGGAAGTGAAGATAGCGGTGCTCGATCTTCAGCAAGTGGTGCGCAAGTCCGAAGCCGGCCAAGCGGCCCTGGCCAAGCTTCAGCAAAAGTTCGAGACCTTGCAGAAGAAGCTCAAGGCCCGGGAGGACGAGCTGCGCAAGTTCAAGGAGGAGCTCGAGAAGAAGGCCCCGCTCCTTTCCCCCGAAGCCCGTCAGGAGAAGGAAAGGGAATACCAGAAGATGCTGCGGGAGTATCAGGCCGAGCGTGAAGATGCCCAGTTCGAGATGAAGCAGGCCGAGCAGAAGGCCCTCCAGCCCATCATGAAGGATCTCGAGAAGGTGGTGAAGGACATGGCCAAGAGGGAGGGCTACGACCTCATCCTCGAGAAGCGCATGCCGGGCATCTACTGGACCTCTCCGGCCATAGACATCACCGACCACGTGGTGGAGCTCTACAACCAATACAAAAAAGGTCAGGCCCGTTAATGATCCTTGCCGGGGACGTCGGGGGAACGAAGACGCAGCTCGCCCTCTTCCGCCCCGAGGGGCCTCTCAAGCCGCGGGCCTTTCGTCTCTACGCCACCCGCGAGTTTCGCAGTCCCGTCGCCCTCCTCAAGCACTACCTCGCCGAAACCGGGGTTTCGCCGCAGGTCGTCTCCCTGGCGGTGGCGGGAACCGTGCTCAGGGGGCGGGTCCACATGGTCAACGTGGGCTGGCGTTTCTCCGAGCGCTCCCTGGCCTCGGCCCTCGGGGTCTCCCGCGTGCACCTCTTAAACGACCTCGAGGCCCTCGCCTTTGCCGTGCCCCATCTTCGCCGCGAGAGCCTGGTCCAGATCAAGGACGGTCGCCGCGAGGCCGGGGGAAACATCGCCATCCTTGCCGCCGGCACGGGCCTGGGGGAGTCCTTCCTCATCCGGAAACGGGCGGCCTCGCCCGTGCCCGTGGCCACCGAGGGAGGGCACGCCGAGTTCTTCGCCCTGGACGAGACCACCTGGCGCCTGCGGCTCTACCTCCAGGAGAAATACGGGCACGTGAGCCTCGAGAGGGTGATCTCCGGTCCGGGCATCGAAAACATCTATCGCTTCCTTTGTCAGGAAGAGCGCCGGGAGCCCGCCTTTTCCTCGGCCAAGGAGATAGGCGAGGCGGGCCTCAAGGGTGAGCCGCTCGCCCGCCGCGCGCTCGAGATCTTCGTCCGGCTCTACGCCGCCGAGGCCGGAAACTCCGCCCTCAGATGTCTCGCCACCGGCGGGGTCTTCATCGGCGGCGGTATCGCCCCCAAGCTCCTTCCCCTCATGGATTCCGATCTCTTCCGGGAATCCTTCCTCGACAAGGGGCGTTTCCGGGAATTCCTGGCCCAGATTCCGGTCTGGGTGGTGACCCATCCCCATCCCGTGCTCCTGGGTGCGGCCCTCTTCGCGCGTTCGTCCTAGGGCAGGAAGCGGCGCCGGAAGAAATAGCTCGAAACCAGGAGCACGCCGGTGCCGAGGAGGAGCATCCCCGCCATGCGCGGCAGGAGGAAGTCCCAGCCCACGCCCTTGAGGAACACCCCGTAGCTCGTCTGGATGTAGTAGTAGAGCGGGGAAAAGATCATGAGGCTCCGCAACCACACGGGCATGGCCTCCGGCGGCGTCCAGGTGCCGGAGAGGAAGACGATGGGCGCGATGGCGATGATGGTCATGAGTCCCACCTGCGCCAGGTTGCGCGCCAGGGTCCCGATGAAGAGCCCGTAACCGCAGGCGGTGAACACGTAGAAGGCCGTGATCAGGAGGAAGACGCTCAAATGCCCGCGGACCGGGATGTGAAAGACGCCCTCCAGGATGAACCCCACCGAGATCGTGGTTCCCACGAGGATCACGAGACTCATGGCGAGGATCTTCGAGAGGAGCACCTCCACCGGAGACACCGGGGAGACCAGGAGCTGTTCGATGGTGCCCCGCTCCTTCTCGCGCACCAGCGCCGCGGCGGGGAGCAGCATGGTGAGCATGGTGATCACCGTAAGGAGCTCGGAAACCGCGGTGAACCAGCTCTCCTCCTGGTTGGGGTTGAAGAAGACCCGTTCCTTGAGGGAGATCAGGGGCAGGCGTTCGAGCATCTCCTTGGTGAGCCCCAGCCTTTCGAAGAGCTGGTCGCGCGAGTAGTCGGCCACGATCACGGCTCCGTAGCTCGCCACGAGATAGCCCATGATGGCGTTGCTCGTGTCCACCAGGAGCTGGACCCGCGCCTGGCGGTTGGTCTTCAGGTCTTCCTCGAAGCCGTCCGGCACGTCCAG
>JAADCO010000044.1 GCA_013154385.1 Thermodesulfobacteriota bacterium | reverse complement strand
GGCGGCCACGCCCAGATCTCCGGCTCCTTCACCTACGAGGAGGCCGCGGATCTGGCCATCGTCCTGCGCGCCGGTGCCCTTCCGGCTCCGGTGAAGGTCATCCAGAACATCACCGTGGGGCCGAGCCTGGGCCGCGACTCCATCAAGAAGGGCCTCATGTCCGGTCTCATCGGCGCGGCGGCGGTCATGGTCTTCATGATCATCTACTACCGGTTCTCCGGCCTCGTGGCGGACATGGCCCTCATCTTAAACGTCCTCATGCTGCTTGCGGTGCTCTCCCTCTTCCGCGCCACGCTAACGCTTCCGGGTATCGCCGGTATCATCCTCACCATGGGCATGGGCGTTGACTCAAACGTCCTCATCTTCGAGCGCATGAGGGAGGAGCTCTCCCTGGGGCGTCCCCCGCGCGCGGCCATCGTGGCCGGTTACGAGCGGGCGTTCTGGACCATCGTTGACGCCCACATCACCACCCTCATCACCGCCTTGGCCCTCTTCCTCTTCGGCACCGGGCCCATCAAGGGCTTTGCCGTGACGCTTTCGGCCGGTATCGTCATCAACCTCTTCACCGCCATCTTCGGCACGCGGGTGGTCTACGACTATCTCATCGCCAAGGGCAAGACCCCGAAGCTCAACTTCCTCTCCATCGTGGGCAAGCCCAACATAGACTTCATGGGTGCGCGGAAGATCACGGCGGTCATCTCCGGCATCCTGGTGCTCCTCGGCATCATCGCCTTCATCCAGATCTCCCGCGGAGAGGCCAACCTCGGCGTGGACTTCGGCGGCGGGGTCATGGCCTACTATCGGGCGGACAAACCCTTCAGCCTGGACGAGATCCGCAAGGCCCTCAAGGAGGCCGGGATCACGGGCTTCCAGCTCCAGGACGTGAAGGGAGAGAACCTCCTCATCGTCAAGTTGCGCAAGAAGGCCGAGACCGTGGGTGACCTCGAGGCCAAGGTGCGCAAGGTGCTCAAGGAGAAGTTTCCGGACTACAACTTCAAGCTCGAGGGCAAGGAGGAGATCGGCTCGGCCATCAGCAAGGAGCTCAAGCGCAAGGCCATCATCGCCATCGTCATTTCGCTGGCGGGCATCATCCTCTATCTGGCCTTCCGCTTCAATCTGAGCTTCGGCGTGGCGGCGGCGGCCGCTACCTTCCACGACGTGCTGGCCGTGCTCGGCCTCTTCTACGTGCTCAACCGCGAGATCACGCTCCTCTTCGTCACCGCGCTCCTCACCCTTGCCGGTTACTCCCTTACGGACACGGTGGTCATCTTCGACCGCATCCGGGAAAACATCAAGCGCTACCGCGGGAAGCTCACCTTCCTCGAGATCATCAACAAGAGCGTGAACGAGATGCTCGCCCGCACCATCATCACCACCCTCACCACGCTCCTCGTCATCCTGGCCATCCTCTTCTTCGGCGGGGTGGTGCTGCGAGACTTCGCCCTGGCTCTGGCCTTGGGCGTGATCGTGGGCACCTACAGCTCGATCTTCGTGGCGAGCCCCATCGTCCACTGGTGGCACAAGGGCGAGACGCCCAAGATCGGCGGGGGCTAGGGGAGCTTCCCGTTGAGCTTCCAGGCCCAGGCGAGCACCGCGGCCACGGCTTCGTAGAGCTCCGGCGGCACCTGGGCCTCGATCTCCAGTTTCATCAGGGCTTCGACCAGCTCGCGGTCCTCCCGGATGGGAAGCCCGGCCTCTTCGGCGAGGGCCAGTATCCTTTCGGCCAGCTTCCCTTCCCCTTTGGCCACCACCCGCGGGGCGGCGTCCTCTCCGGGTTCGTATTTCAGCGCCACGGCCTTTTTCATGTCATCTCTATCGGCCTTCCGGCGGGGCCTCCCCAACGCCCGCCGCAAAAACTGTGTTAGCGGAATTTAAGAGACAGAAATTCCTGAAAAGCCGCCAAAACGCCGTCTTTTCGCCGGGAGAAGGCGTTTGGGGAAGGCGGTGGTTTGTGGCTATCATTTCTCAATAACAGTTTCGGGAGGTGGGAACGGTGAAGAAGCTCTTGTTGGTCAAGTGCAAGATGATTTCCGAACAAAACCTCTGCCCGGCGGATTCCAAGTGTTTCGTGGCTTTGAGCCGGAAGGAGGGGGAATTTGCCCGCTACAAGGACTCCGGGGCCGAGATCGTGGGCATCGTTGACTGCGCCGGCTGTGAGGGGAACAAGAACCGCGTGATCTGCAGCCTCGTGCTGGCGAAGATGCAGCTTTCGGTGCTCAACGAGAAGGTGGACGTGGTGCACGTGGGCACCTGCATCATGAAGTTCTGCAAGAGGAAGGACGATCTCATCGCGGCCATCAAGGAGAAGGCCGGGGTCGAGGTGGTCGAGGGCACGCACCCCTATGCCCCGGCCTCCATCTTTGGCTCCTAGGCGGTTGAGGCGGGCCTCTCAGCCGGGCCCGCCTGTGGTTTAGTGGTGCCCCTTGGGCTTCTTGGCCTCCTCGAAGGGGCCCACCTTGATCTTCTTCGTCTTCTTGCCGCGCTTGATGAGGAGCTCCACGCGGTCCTTGGGGCCCTTCTGATAGAGGATGAGCTTGAGGTCAGCCACGCTGTGGACGGGTTTTCCGTCCGCCTTGAGGATCAGGTCCTCGGGCTTGAGGCCGGCCTTTTCCGCCGGCGTGCCGGGGAGGACCTTCTTGATGAGGAGCCCTTCGGCTGTTTCCTCTATCAGGACGCCCAGACGCGCGGTGAACGGGGCCTTTTCCGGAGAGGGGAAGAGCACGTAGTCGGCCATGGCCGGGCTGAGGCTCTCTCCCGGCGAAAGGAGGACGATCACGTAGTCCTCGATGCCCCTGCGCGCCACGCGCGAGGGGATGCCGTAGCCGTACGCCACGTGCGCCCTTCCGGCGATGACCACCATCTGGCGGTCGGGATGCTTGTTGAGATAGGAGACGATGCGTTCGGCCATGGTTTCGTCCCAGAGGAGCTGCGCCTGATAGAAGGTCTCGAAGTCCTTGATCTCTTTCTGGTTCTCGGGATGGCTCTCGTAAACCAGGCGCAGGAACTCCCGATAGGCGGCGTTTTCCCGGTCTATCTCCGGAAGCGTGCTCTTCTCTTCGGGGCTTAAGGCTTCAAGTCCCTTCTTCGCCACCTTGTCCGTGATCTCCGAGCGCACGTTCAGGGCGATCACCGGGATGCGGTGCTTTCGCGCGTAGTCGAGAATGGGCTTGTAGAGCCGCCAGTTGAACCCCCAGCGCTTGAAGTACTCGCTCCTTTTCAGGAACTCGATCTCGTCTATGCGGCCGGAGATGTAGTCGTCGAGCACCGGCTGGAAGGAGGCCTGAAACATCTCCATGCCGATGGCTATCTTGTGGCCGTGCTCGTTGAGCCACTTGATGATGGCGAGCTGGGCCAGGTGCTCTTCGTAGCGGTCGTGCTGTTCCCCGAGGAAGATCACGCGGTGGAGGGAGATGGCGCGGGCGATGGTCTCGAGCGGATAGAGATCCCGCAGGGAAACCCCGCGTATCTCGTTGGCCAGGTTGACGCGGATGCCGTGCTGATAGGCCGGCCTCTTCTTCTCGACCAGGCTGTTGTTCCGATAGCAGATGCGCTGATAGCGCCCCAGATGGGGTAGCTTGGGCAACACCGACTCCACGCTCTTTCGGTCCTTGGCCTGGATCACGGCCACCACGTTCTGCGGATAGACCGGGTTTTCCCTCACGTCCAGGCAAAAGTCCGCCGCGGGGAGAGAGGAGAAGAGGGGGGAGAGCTTGCTCGGGATCTCGCCCAGATAGATCAGGTTCTGGGCGCTTTCCTCCGGGGAGAGCACGTTCAGCTCCAGGCGATAGCCGCGCTTTTCGAAGAAGCTGATCAGGGGCCGATAGATGCTGATCTCCCTCTTCTTGGTGAGGATGATCCGCCCTCCGCGCGGGGCGAGCACGCGCGCGATGACCGGCGGGAACTCCGGTTCCGCCAGATGACGGGCCAGGTCGTAGTCCGGGTCGAGAAGGGCGTAGAGCGGCCTTCCGGAAAGGGTGACGTCCACGCGGGTGCGCGGGCCGGAGAGGAAGACCAGGATCTCCTTGGTTTCCTTCTCCGAGACCACCTTGAGCGGGATGGTGAGCTCGTAGTAGGGCTCGTCCTGCCGGATGCTGAGCCCCACGACGTAGCGGTCCCCCTTGAGGGGCACGAGGCGCTCGCGGTTGAAGACGAGCCTGGGAAGCCCGGCGCGGTTTATCCACTGGTTGAAGAAGCTTCCCAGGGAACTGCGGCTCACGTCCTCGAAGCAGTTTTCGATCTCCCGCCAGGAGATGGCCTGAAAGAGGTACTTCTCGTAGAGGTTCCGCAGGGCCTTGAAGAAGAGGTCCTTGCCCACCCGCTGGCGCAACATGTGGAAGACCATGGCGCCCTTGCCGTAGCCGATGGCCTGGGCCGTGGGGTCGGAGCGGAACCGAAAGTCCTTCAAGGGAAAGTCGTTTTCCGGGGAGACGTAGCTTTCGTAGTTCACCAGGAGGAAGTGGCGATAGTCAGCCCCTTCGCCCTTTTCCTCGGCGCTCAGATGGTCGGCGAGATAGGTCACCAGGGCCTCACACCAGTTTCCGCGCTCCCAATCCACGTAGACCCCGTTTCCGAACCAGTTGTGGAGGATTTCGTGGCGCAGGGAGATCTCGGCGATGAAGGGCAGGCCGATGATGGCCTGGCCGATGAGGGTGAAAGTGGGGAAAGCGTAGCCCGTGGGGAGGATGTTCTCCACCACGGCGAAGCGACGATAGGGGTAGGGGCCGATCAGCTTTTCGTAGCGGCGCAGATAGTGGCGCGCGCGATCCAGATAGGTGCGGGCGAGCTTTTCGTTCGGTTTGAGGAGATAGACGGCCAGGGTGACCTTTCCGCTCTTCCTTTCGTAGTAGTGATAGGGGGCCGCCACCAGGGGCGGGGCCTCGGTGGGATAGGGAAACCGGAAGTGATAGAAGGCCGTCTTCTTGCGCGTTACGTCTATGCGGTCCGCCGGGGCGATGGCCTTGAACCTCTTGGGCACGGTGATGCGCAGGTCGTAGTAGGCGAGCCCCTTGACGCTCGGGAACCAGTTCTGCGTGAGCACGATGGCCTTGCGGGAGATGAGGTTGGGGCCCTTTCCGGAGAACTTGGCCCAGAAGCTCACCTTGAGCACCTGTCTGGCCGAGGTCGAAAGGATGCGGAAGTATCCGTTTTCGATCTCCGGCTCGAGGACCCGCCCGGCCAGGGTGACCTTCTTGATGGTGAGGTTCTTCACGTTGATCCACACCACCTTGCGCGGGGGCAGTTCGATCTTGGTCTCGCCGGAGACCATGTGCTTGCTTGCGATCACGCGCGCCGTGGTCCACACGCGCGGCACGGTGAGAAGGGAGGTTTCCTTCTTCTTCTGGGCCGCCAGCGGGCTCCCACTGAAAAGGATGACGATGCCGATCACCAGGGCGATGAGACGCATGTTTTTTCCTCCTTATGGTTTGACGGATGCAGCCGCTTCGACGAAGTTCCTCGCCAATCCCGGATGACTGCCAAAGTGGAGGTGAACGTAGCTAGCAAAGAGGTTCCCCTCAACCACGCCGAAGGTCTCGACGGGACGGCCTTCGGCATCAAAGGCGGAAAAGCCGCAAACGAGTCCTTGCGTAAGGCTACTATAGCGGAATTCGTGCCCTCTGGCCTCCTCTCCCGGAGGCAGGAGGAAGTTTTCCTTTTGGCTCTTTAGCTTTCGATAACCAAGGGCCTTTAGCCTTCCGGCAAACTCCACCTCGGCCGGAACAAGGCCGGCTAAGGGATGGAAGGCCCCGTCTTTCCTCACTCCCCGACAGAGGGCCATGAAACCCCCGCATTCGGCGAGCACCACGGCTCCCCGTTTCACCCGGTGTCTCAGGTCCTCCCAGAGGTCTGCGCGCGCGGTGAGCCCTGCGAGATGCAGTTCGGGGTATCCCCCGCCGAAGTAGTAGCCTTGAGCGCGGGGCAGGGGATCGCGAAGGGGCGAGAAGTAGACGATCTGTGCGCCGGCTTCCTCGAGGAGATCGAGGTTTTCCCGGTAGTAGAAGGAAAAGGCCTCGTCCCGCGCTACGGCGATGCGGGCCCGCGGGGAAACACCGGAGCGGGGCCGGGCGGGCACGCGCACTTCGGGAAGGGAATCAAGGAAGGTCTCCAGGTCGAAGTTCTCGGCCATGATCCTCAGGAGCTCTTCCCGGAAGGAGGCGGGCCACTCCCGGGATTCCACCAGCCCCAGATGCCGGGAGGGGAGGGAGAGCTTTTCGTTTCGCGGGATCATGCCCCATACCCGGAGGCCGGCTTCCTCGAGAGGTTTTCTCAGCATCCTTTCGTGGCGGGGGCTTCCCACGCCGGTGACCACCACCCCGAGGAAGGGCAGGGGTCGGTAGTTCACGAGCCCCTGGGCCAGGGCGGCGATGGTGCCCCCGAGCCCCTGCGCCTTGAAGACGAGGAGCACCGGCAACCCGAGGAGTTCGGCCACCTCCGCCGTGGAGCCCCGCAGGGTTCCGGCGATGCCGTCGTAGAGCCCCATCACGCCTTCGACCACGCCGATCTCGGCCTGCTGCATCCCGCGGAAGAAGGTGCGTTTGAGGGCCTCTTCGTCGAGCATCCAGGAATCCAGGTTGTAGCAAGGGCGGCCGGCGGCGCGAAAGAGGTGTCCGGGGTCAATGTAGTCCGGACCGATCTTGAAGGGTGCGGTCTCGTAGCCCTTTTCCCGCATGAGGGCAAGGAGTCCGCAGGTGACCAGCGTCTTTCCGGAGGAGCTCGCGGGAGCGGCGACGACGAAGGCTTTGGGCATGAGATATTCTTACTCGGCTAGGGGTGAGCCTGACAAGGGAGAACGGGGGCCGCCGCGCGGCGGCCCGAGAACTAATCCAGACGATGCATGGGTTGGCCGCAACATATCGGCGGCTCTTCCCCTGGGGCGTACTCTTCCATGCGGTTGCACTCCATGCAGACGTAGCGGATCTTCTCACCCGCACGGACGGGTTCGGGCTTAATCTTGATCCCCTCCACCTGGAACTGCGCCGCTTCCGAAGCCCCCGGGGCGTACAGGCCGAGGGGAACGAGCTTGAAGCTCTCTCCCTCGCAGGAGACGATGTACTGCCAAAGGCGGTTGAGTTCTTCCGTCTCTTTCTGGTTCTCCGGGATGAAGCGCACGATTTGCTTCTCTATCTCGATTCTCATGACTCCTCCTCCACCTCGTGCATGGGCCTGAAGGCCTTTTTGCTCGCCCCGCAAACAGGGCAGCGCCAGTCTTCCGGCAGGTCTTCGAACCTGGTGCCCGGCGGGATCTTGCCTTTGCGGTCTCCCTTGGCCGGGTTGTAGATGTAGCCGCAATTGCTGGTGGAACAAATGTAGGCCCCCTCAAACGGATTCCCCGACATCCCATCCCTCCTTGATTTATTCGCTTTCTAGCTAAGAAGTTTTCTAGCCTAGATTTCAATTTGAGTCAAGAAATTTTTGCTAAAAATATTTTTTCTTGACATCGGCTCCGGCCCGACATTAACTTCAAAAAGAAAAGAGACCCGATAAGGAGGGGGGAAGATGGCTGAACGTTTGGAAGTTTACCGTTGCAACGTTTGCGGCAACATCGTCATGGTCCTTCACGGCAGCCACGGGCAACTGGTCTGCTGCAACCAGCCCATGGAGCTCCTCAAGGAGAACACCACCGATGCGGCCGTGGAGAAACACGTCCCGGTAATCGAAAAGGTAGAAAGAGGGTTCAAGGTGAAGGTGGGTAGCGTCCCTCATCCCATGGAGGAGAAGCACTACATCGAATGGATCGAGCTCCAGGCCGACGGCAAGTCCTATTTGCAGTTCCTCGAACCGGGCCAGGCCCCGGAGGCCTTCTTCGAGGTGGAAGCCGAAAAGGTCGTCGCCAGGGAATATTGCAACCTGCACGGTCTCTGGAAGGCCGAGGCCTAACCCGAAAAGTTTCGACGCAAAGGAGGTAGCCTTATGGCCCCTATCAAGGTGAAAGACGACATCTACTGGGTGGGCGCCATTGACTGGAACATAAAGGATTTTCACGGCTATTCGACGAAGCGGGGTTCGACCTACAACGCCTATCTCGTCGTTGACGAAAAGGTCACCCTCTTCGACACGGTGAAGAAGCCCTTTGCCGGGGACCTCATCCACAACCTCATCAAGGTCCTGGGGGACCCGGAGAAGGTGGACTACATCGTCGTCAACCACGTGGAGATGGACCATTCCGGGGCCCTTCCGCAGATCATCGAGCGGGTGAAGCCGGAGAAGGTCTTCTGTTCTCCCATGGGCTTCAAGGGGCTTAAGGAGCACTTCCATCGGGAGGACTGGCCCCTGGTGGAGGTCAAGAGCGGAGAGGAGATCTCCCTGGGCAAGAGAAAGGTCAAGTTCCTTGAGACCCGCATGATCCACTGGCCGGACAGCATGATCTCCTATCTCCCCGAGGACAAGGTCCTCATCTCTCAGGACGCCTTCGGGCAGCACTACGCCACCAGCGCGCGCTTTGACGACGAAGTCCGCTACGACGAGCTGATGCAGGAGGCCGCCAAGTATTACGCCAACATCGTTCTTCCCTTCTCGCCCCAGGTGGAAAAGCTCCTCGCCACCGTCAAGGAGATGGGGCTCGAGATCGAGATGATCCTTCCGGACCACGGGGTCATCTGGCGGCGCCACGTGGCGGACATTCTTGCGGCCTATCAGCGCTGGTGCACGCATCAGAGCGAGGAATACGCGCTCGTGGTCTACGCCACCATGTGGCAGAGCACGGAGAAGATGGCCATGGCCATCGCCGAGGGGATCATGCGCGAGGGGGTGGAGGTCAAGGTCATGAACGCCAGTCTCGAGCATCGGAGCGACATCATGACCGAAGTCCTCGCCGCGCGGGGTCTGGTCTTCGGCTCTTCCACCCTGAACAACAACATGCTCCCCCAGATGGCCGACGTGCTCACCTACATCAAGGGCCTGCGTCCCCGAAAGAAGGTCGGCGCGGCTTTTGGGTCCTACGGCTGGAGCGGAGAAGCCGTCAAGCACATCAACAAGTTCCTCGAGGACATGAAGGCCGAGATCGTCCATCCGGGGCTCAAGGTCAAGTTCGTGCCCACGCACGATCAGCTCAAGGAATGCGTGGAAATGGGGAAGACCATCGCCCGCGCCGTGAAGGAAAGGAAAGATGCCTAAGTCTCATCGAGAACTGAAGAGGGAGATCCTCGAACTGCTGGCCAAGGAGGATCTCCCCTCTTTGCTGGAGAAGGTCCTCCGCTATCCGCCGCGTCAGGTGGTAAACCCCCTGATCGGTGCCCTCTGCCGGGACGACGTCACCCGCTTCAAGGCCGTGGCCGCCATCGGCAAGGTCGTGGCCCACCTTGCGGATCAAGACATGGAGTCCGCGCGCGTCATCATCCGGCGCTTCATGTGGATGCTCAACGAAGAATCAGGGGGCATGGCCTGGGGCGTGCCCGAGGCCATGGCCGAGTGTCTGGCCAACCATCGGCGGCTGGCCGAGGAGTACACCTCCATCCTCATTTCCTACATCTGGCCCGAGGGAAACTACCTCGAATACCCCCCGGCCCAGCGAGGCGTGGTCTGGGGCATAGGCCGGCTGGCGAGCTTTCATCCCGATCTCCTCATCCGCTACCAGGCCCCCCTCCGCCTCCTCCATCTCCTGCATTCCCCGGATCCCGTGGTCCGCGCCCTCTGCGTGTGGGCCTACGGAAAGATGGGCCCCGCCGTGGTGGGGGATCTCCGGGACTCCCTGGTCGAAACCCTCAAAACTTTGACTGTCGAGCAACCACAGGAAATTATCCTCCTTGACGATATGAAAATCATGAAATGGCGGTTCGATCAGCGTGTTCTTGAGAATATTTTGCAGTTATTCCTTGACGAACGTTAAACTTATCTGCTAAAGAAAGAGACAGTCCAGTCCATAGAGCAATTTCCAGGCGCTCAGTCCGCCTTTCTTTCTAGCGCCCTTTTTGACAAGGAGGTTTCTGATGGCTCACAGGACGACTTTTATCACCAATCTGCGGCAGGTGCCGGCCCTGGCGGAAAACGAAAAGTTGCAGGAAGTGGTGTCCCGCTTTCCCCTGAAGTGCACGGAATATTACCTGGGGCTCATCGATTCCTTCGATGGAAACGATCCGATTGGCCGAATTATCCTTCCCCACGAGGACGAACTCCTGGAGTGGGAGTGGGGGAAACTGGATCCCTCGAACGAGAAGGCCTACACGGTGATTCCGGGGCTTCAGCACAAGTATGACTCCACCGTTCTCATGCTGGTTTCGGGAAACTGTGCCGGTCTGTGTCGCTACTGCTTCCGCAAGCGCCTCTTCCTCGATGGTGGCCGTCCGGAGGTCCTCCAGGACCTGGACGAGGCCCTGCGCTACATCCGTCTCCACTCCGAGATCACGAACGTCATCCTCTCCGGTGGCGATTCCCTGATGCTGCCCACGGCGAGGCTGAGGGAGATCATCTCCCGCCTGCGGGAGATCTCCCACGTGGGCATCATCCGCCTGGGTTCCAAGGTGCCGGCCTACTTTCCGCAGCGCATCCTGAACGATCCGGAGCTCCTCGAAGTGATTAGGAAGTTTTCCACGCCTGAGAAGCGGATCTACGTCATCGCCCACTTCGATCATCCGCGGGAGCTGACCCCCGAGGCCCTCAAGGCCTGCGATCTCCTGATGCGCGCCGGAGCGCAGGTGCTCAACCAGACTCCTCTCATCCGCGGGGTGAACGACGATCCTCAGGTGTTGGCCGAGCTCTTCCGTCGTCTCTCCTTTGCCGGGATTGCTCCTTACTACGTCTTCCAGTGCCGTCCGACGGTGGGCAATCGTCCCTACGCCGTGCCCATCGAAGAGGGCTACCAGATCTTCGAAGCCGCCCGCGGGCTCGTTTCCGGTCTCGCCAAGCGGGCGCGGTTCACCATGTCTC
>JAADCO010000149.1 GCA_013154385.1 Thermodesulfobacteriota bacterium | reverse complement strand
ACGCGCACCGGTCCCATGATCTCCAGGTCTTCGCGCAGGAGCTGAGCCGCGCGTTCGCTCATGTTGCTGAAGAACTTTTCGCGCAGCTCCTCCGAAGCGGTCTTCAGCGCCAGCTTGAGATCCTCGGTGGAAATCTCCTTGAGAATGGCCTGGATGGCCGTGTCGTCCACCTTGAGCAGGTCCTCGAAGGTGAAGAGGTGCTTGCGCACTTCTTCGGCCAGGTTGGGGTTCTCCTCCTCCACCTCGGAGAGGATCTCCTCTTCGAGCTCTCGGCCCACGTGGGAGAGGATCTCCGCCGCCCTTTCCACGCCACCCAGCTTGCGGCTGAAGGTCCCGCCCACGGATTCGAGCTCTTCCTCGAGCGCCGCGGAGATCTCCTGGATGATCTCCGGGTCCACCTTGTCGAGCTCGGCGATGCGGAAGACCACCTCCGCCCGCAGGCTTTCGGGCAGGTAGCCGATGATCTGTCCGGCCTTGTCCGGGTCCAGGTGCACGAGGATGATGGCGATGGTCTGGGGGTGTTCGTTGCGCAGGAAGTTGGCGATGGTGCGCGGGTCGAGGCGCCGGAGCTTCTCGAAGACCTTGGGCCCGAGCTCCTGCCGGATCTCTTCGTAGATCTCCTTGCCGCGGTCTCCGTAAGCCTTGAGGAGGCTTTCCTTCAGGAAGTCTTCCGGGGAGACGGTGAGATCCGCCAGCAGTTCCCGGCTCTGGACGTTGGCCTCCTCGAGGACCTTCTTCACGGCCTCGGCGGGGATGTAGTCCAGGCGGGCCATCTCCACGCCGATGCGCTTGATCTCTTCCTCGGTCAGGTACTTGTACACCTCTGCGGTGAACTCCTCGCCCATGGTGAGGAGGAAGATGGCGGCCTTCTGCGGCCCGGTGAGGTTTTCGGGATCAACCTTACTTGGCATGGGCTTCGGCCTCCTTCAGGGCTTTCTGGCGCTCTTCCTCGCTCTCTTCGGCCAGCCAGCGTTTGACGAGCACCGCCGCCCGTTCGGGCTGGTTGTGGATGATGCTCAGGGCCATCTCCTGAGGCAGAGCCTGCTGTTCCTCGCCCTCGAGGGCCTCGCCTTCTTCCTCTTCCGCGGGGAGGGCCTCCTCAGGAGGCGGCGGTTCGGGCTCCATGCGCTTCAGGAAGGTCTTGAGCACTGGCCGCACCACGAGGAGCAGGAAGAGCACGATGAGGAGGAACTCGGTCAAGGGGCGGGCCAGGCGCTGGGCGTAGTCCACCCAGACCGCGCTCTTCGAGACCTCGGGGAGACCTTCGAAGGGGAGGCTTATGACCTCCACCTGGTCCCCGCGGTCGGCATCGTAGCCTATGGCCCCCTTGACCAGGCGCTCCACCAGGGCCAGCCGGTCCTCGGCGGCCTGGGCCTCTCCTTCCTTGGCCTCCGGATTGATGATCGCCGTGTCCAGCAACACGGCCACGGAGATCTTCTTCACCGCCCCGGGCGTGTACTCCCTCGTGCGCGAGAGGCGGCTCACCTCGTAGTTGCGGGTGATGCTGCGCCGAAACATCTTTTCCGTGCGCGAAAGGGCCTTGGTGTTCCCTTCGACCTTGGCCGTCAAGGCCCCTTTGACCCCGGGTATCCCGCCCTCTCTCGCCCCTTCTCGCTGTTCTTCCTCGGTGAGTTCGCTCCTCAAGGCCGTGCCCTCGGGGTCGTAGGTCTCCTCGGTGTAGGTCTCCTTGGTGAAGTCCACGTCCACCGAGACCTGGGCGATGGCGTGCCCCGGCCCCAGGGCCTGGGCCAGGAGGCCCTCGATCTTTTCGCGATAGGTCTCTTCGAGCTTCTTGCGATAGGCGAGCTGTTCGGAGGAGAGCCTCTCTTCCGGAGACTCCTCCTTGTAGAGGACCCTTCCGGAGGTGTCCACCACGGTGACGTTTTCCGGGCTGAGACCGGTGACGGAGCTGGCCACCAGGTTGACGATGCCCTGGACCTCCTGCCGCGTGAGATGGGCCCCGGGCTTGAGCTTCAGGAAGACCGAGGCCTTGGGCGGCTTTTCCTCGGTGATGAAGAGGCTCTCGCGCGGAAGGGCCAGGTGAACCCTTGCGGATTCCACGGACTTGAGGCTGGAGATGGTGCGGGAGAGCTCCCCTTCGAGCGCGCGCTGATAGTTCACCCGCTGGAGGAAGTCCGTGGCGCCGAGCTGGTTGCGGTCAAAGATTTCAAACCCCTGGACCTCCGGGCCGATGATGCCCTGGCTGGCCAGGGCCATGCGGAGCTCCGGCACCTTGTCCTTGGGCACCTTGATGCTCCCGTCAGCCGAGACCCGGTAGGGGATCTTTTCCTGCTTCAGGTACTCCACCACCTTGGCGGCGTGTTCCTCGGGCAGGCCGCGATAGAGGAGCCCCCACTCCACGCGGTTGGAATAGTAGATGAGGCCCGCAAGCCCCCCGAAGACGATGAGCACCGTGCCCACCAGGGCCAGGCGTTGCTCCCGGGAAAGCCCGGACCAGAATTCCTTGAGCTGTTTGACGATCTCTCGCGGTGGTGGAAAGGCCATCTCTTCTCCTTAGAGCTGCATTCTCATGATCTCTTGATAGGCTTCGAGGATCTTGTTCCGCACCTGAAGAAGGAAGCGAAAGGAAAGCTCGGCCTTGGTAAGACTCAGGGAGACCCCCACGAGATCGGGGTCCTTACCCGTGGCCAGGGCCACGAGGCGGTCCTCGGCCTCCTTTTGCGCCCGATCCACGCGGGTGATCTCCTGCTTGAGGAGGTCTTCAAAGGATTTGGGGGCCTCTTCCTTTTTCGGGTTCAGGCTCTCGGCCAGACCGTTCCATCCCGGAGCGAAATCTATCTTCATCTTCGGTCCTCCTTAGCGCAGGATGTCTATGGTCTTGAGAGCCATGGACTTGGTGATGGTCACCACCGAGAGGTTGGCCTCGTAGGCGCGCGAGGCCGCCATGAGATCCACCATCTCGGTGAGCACGTCCACGTTCGGATAGCGCACGATGCCCCGCTCGTCGGCGTCTGGGTGCGTGGGGTCGTAGACCTCGTGGAAAGGGCTCTGGTCGTCGGTGATGGCGATCACCTCCGGGGCCTGCCATTCCGAGAGCGCGGACCGGAGATCCCTCTCGAAGGCGGGCTCAAACGGCGAGGCCGCCATGACCACGTTCTTCGCCCGGTAGGGCCCGCCGTCTAAGGTGCGGGTGACGTGGGCGTTGGCGATGTTCATGGAGGCCACGTTCAGCCGCACCCTCTCCGCCGAAAGACCCGTGGCCGCCAATCGCAAAGCGGTGATCAGTTTCATTAGCGCTTACCTCCTTCGGTGATGGCTTCACGCAAGAGTTCGAGTTCCTTGATCAGGGCCTGCACCGTGGCCTGATAGAGGAGGTTGTTCTCCGCCAGCTTGGCCATCTCCTCCTCCAGGGAGACGTTGTTCGGCGTGCCCTCGTCTTCGGGCACGATCTCCTCCGGCCAAAGGGTCGGGGGAGAGAAGACCGAGGGCTTCAGATGGCGCGGGTTGGTGGTCTTGAGCGGCGGAGCCCCGCGCAGATAGGCCTCCATGACCTTTTCGAAGGGGATGTCCCGCCGCTTGTAGCCTGGGGTGTCCACGTTGGCGATGTTTTCGGCGATGACGTCGTGTTTCAGGAGACGCAGCTTGAGCGAGCGGGTTACCGTCTGCCAGGTCTGTCCGAAGATCTTGGTGTGAAGCATGGTTGCCTCCTAGATGAGTCCTGCTTCTCGATACACTTGCAGTTTGTGCCGCAGGGTGCGCACGCTGATGCCCAGGATTTCCGCGGCCTTGGTACGGTTTCCGTTTGCGGCCTTGAGCGCCTTCAGGATCATCTCCCGTTCGAGCTCCTTAAGGGGTTTTAGGGAGTGTTCTTGCTGTAGTCCGCTCAGCTCGTGGGGAAAGAGATCGGAGAAGGTGATCCAGGGGCCTCGGGCCAGGAGCACGGCCCGTTCCACCAGGTTGCGAAGCTCCCTTACGTTTCCGGGAAAGTGGTAACCCTGCAGGCGTTCAAGCACCCCTTCGGCAAACCCCTTCACCGGCCGCCCGTAGCGCTTGGCGAACTCCCGGCGGAAGTGTTCGGCCAAAAGCTTTATGTCTTCCGGTCTTTCGCGCAGGGGCGGAAGGTGAACGGGGATGACGTTCAGGCGGAAGTAGAGGTCCTCGCGGAAGCGGCCGGCCTTGACCTCCGCGGCCACGTCGCGGTTGGTGGTGGCGATGACGCGCACGTCTATCTTCACGGGATAGGCGCCTCCGAGGCGGTCCACCTCTCCTTCCTGGAGCACGCGCAGGAGCTTGGCCTGCAGGGAAAGGGGCATCTCGGTGACCTCGTCGAGGAGGATGGTGCCCCCGTTGGCCAGTTCGAATTTTCCGATCTTGCGCGTGAACGCCCCGGAGAAGGCCCCCTTCTCGTAGCCGAAGAGCTCGGATTCTAGGAGGTGTTCGGGAAGTGCCGCGCAGTTGATGGCCACAAAGGGCCCCTGAGCCCGGTCGCTGTGGCGGTGGAGATAGCGCGCGAGCACTTCCTTCCCGGTGCCCGACTCCCCGGTGATGAGGACCGTGGCTTTGCTTTTGGCCACTTCCTTCAAGCGTTCGAGGAGCCTCTTCAGTTCAGGGTTGGCGGTGAGGAAGCCGTCGTCTTCGGGATGCGGCCTTTCCTCGCACGCCTTGAGCACGATCTCCTTGAGCACCTCTTCGTCCGTGCGCAGGAGCCGATAGTCGAAGGCCCCGAGCTTGACGGCCCGCACGGCTTCCTCCACGTTTGCCTCGGCGGAGAGCGCGATTACCGGCACAAAGGGGTTGCGGTCCAGGAAATCTTCGAGGAAGCCCAGGCGCCTTTCGGTGGCCTCCAGGTTGATCACCCCACAGGACACCTCCTCCCGCTCGGCAAAGGAGAGGGCGTCTTCTTCCGTGTTCAGAAGGGCCAGGTCGCGCCCTTCAGCCAGCATGGCTTCGGTGAAGCGGGTGAGATCTCCGTTGTCCAGCACGAGGATGTTTCCCATCAGTAGATTTCACTCCGTGCCGCTTCGAGCAGCTCGCTTGCGCGCAGGAGGTCCTTGGCCAAGGTCCCGTAGAGGGACTGGTCCTTGGCGAGCGGCTCCCACACGCCGAGGGCCTTTTCCGCTTCCCCTTCGCGTTCGTAGAGCAAGCCGGCCAACCAGAGCACTTCGGGGTCTTCGGAGAACTTCTCCCGCAGAAAGGCGACCACCTTCTCTGCCAGGGCGAAGCGCTCCTCAAGGATGGCCCGCCGGGCGATCTCCTTGAGGAGGTCGCGCTCGGGTTCCTTTTTCTTCAGGATGGAGAAGGCCTCCTCGTAGCGGCCGAGGGAGACCAGGAGCGCGAGATAGGCCTTTCTCGCGCGCGCGGCGAGCTTCTCGTCGCCGGCGATGCGCGCGGCCTCGGCCAACCTGGGCAGGGCCTCTTCGCTTCGGCCCTCTTCCTCGGCCAACCATCCGGAAAGGAAGACGTAGTAAGGGCTTTCCACCACCGGCGGATACTTCTCCTTCACCTCTTCGAGCAGGGCCTCGGCCAGCGAGAGATCGCCTTCTTCCCGGCGGCGCAGCAGGAGATCCGCAAGGGTGAGGAGATAGTCCGGCTCCCAGGCCGAGGGTTTCTCGAGCTCGTATCCTCCGAGGAGGACGAGAAGCGCCTCTCCTTCGAGGTTCAGGGAAAGGAGGGCCTCGGCGGCCCAGAAGAAGGGCAGGGCGCAGCGTCCTTCCTCAAAGGCCTCGCGATGCTCGTTGAAGAAGGAGACGGTTTCCATGTAGGCCTTCTCCCCGAGGAGCTTCTGCTCCCAGAGGGAGGAGGCGCGGCAGGTGAGACGGAGCACTTCCGGGCGGAACCGCGATTTTGGATAGCGCGCCAGGAAGTCCCAGGCGCTTTCGAGGCAGGAGGAAAGCTTCTTCTCCTCGAAGAGGAGCTTCACCTGGAGGGCGTGGGCCTCCTCGGTGATGGGGGCCTCGGGAAACTCCTTGAGGAGCATCTTGATGTTGGCGAGGAGGAGCCTTCTCGTCTGCGGCCGGGGCTTGGCCACCTTTTGTTCGAAGAGATACTGCACGTAGAGGAGGCGGAACTTGGCAAAGGCGGCCTCCTGGGCGTAGGGCCAGGAGGTGAGGATGAGCTCGAAGAGCCAGCGCGCCTTGCGATACTTCTTCTTGGCGAAGTAAGCCTCGGCCAGTTTGAAGAGGAGCTCCGGGGCCTCCTTTTCGTTTCCCGAATAGTTCAGATACTCGAAGATCTCCTTCTCCGCGCGCGCGAGATCCCCGCGGGCGAGATGATAGAGGGCAAGCGTCTTGACCACTTCCGGGGCGTAGCGCCTGATGCCCGGGTCTTCGAGATAGGCCAGGAGCCCCTCCGGGGACACCCCGGTGGAGAGGATGAGGGAGACGGCGTCGGCCTTCTCCTCCTGGGTGCAACCCTCCTTGAGGACGCGGTAGGCGATGCGCCGCGCGCGGTCGAAGAGCTTTCTCTTGGCGAATATTCGCGCGGCCACCAGATCCGCCCGGCATTGATAGGGCGTCTCGGGATAGCGGCGCTTAAGCAGGCGCAGATAGGCGAGGGCCTCCCCGTAGAGCCCCCGGGCCTCGCTGGCCGCCGCCAGGAGATAGAGCCCCTCGTCCGAGAGGCCCTTCTCCCTGATGAGGGGCCTAAGGACGGTGAGCACCTGGTCGTAGTCGCCCTTTTCATAATAGATGCGGGCGGAGAGCAGGGCCGCCTTGATGACGTACGCGTGGTCCTCGGGGAACCTCTTGGGTATCTCCTGGAGGAGGGCGAGGGCCCCGTCGAGGTCCCCCTCCTGATAGAGGGTCTCGGCCTGCTGATACCACAGCTCAGCCGTTTCCTCCGCCCAAGCCACGCCGCTCCACAATAGCAGGATCATCAAGGTCACCATCATCGCCCGTTCTTAAAAGCAAAGCCTGTGCCGGGGGAAAGGCCCTTTGAGGGCTAAGAGAAAGCGGGTTTTTGGCCGGAGAGGCTCCCGGGAAAGTGCCAAAGTTTTGACACTGACGGGAGGGTTAGTTCTGGGGAGGGTTCATGATCTTTTGCTTCTTCATCTTTTCGATGAGGGTGGTGCGGTTGATGTGGAGGAGCTTGGCCGCGCGGTTCTTGACCCAGCCCGTCTTCTCCAGGGCCTTGAGGATGAGGCGCTTTTCGAATTCGCTCACCATGTGCGGCAGGTTGATGCCCTCTTCGGGGATGTCAAAATCGTCCACATTGACGAGCGGCGGAGATCCGGCCTTGCCCAGGATGTATTCGGGGACGTCCTCCAGGGCGAGGATCTCGTTGTTGGAGAGGATGACCATGCGTTCGATGACGTTTTCGAGCTCGCGCACGTTGCCGGGCCAGTCATGGCGCATGAGGCACTCCAGCGCCTCGCGGGAAATGCCCGTGACTTCGCGGTTCTTGCGCTTGGCGAAACGCTTGAGGAAGTGCTCGATGAGGAGCGGGATGTCCTCGCGGCGCTCCCGAAGGGGAGGGAGCTTGATGGGGATGACGTTCAGGCGGTAGTAGAGGTCCTCCCGGAACCGCCCTTCGCGGACTTCCTTTTCCAGGTCGCGGTTGGTGGCGGCGATGACCCGGATGTCCACCTGGATGGGGCGGGTGCCTCCCACCCGCTCGAAGGTGCGCTCCTGGAGCACGCGCAGGAGCTTTACCTGGAGCTTGGGGCTCATCTCCGAGACCTCGTCGAGGAAGATCGTCCCGCCGTGGGCGAGCTCGAACCTTCCCACGCGGGTCTTGATGGCCCCGGTGAAGGCCCCTTTCTCGTGCCCGAAGAGCTCGCTTTCCAGGAGCTCCTCGGGGATGGCCCCGCAGTTCACGGGGATGAAGGGCCCGTCGCGGCGATGGCTGGCCTGGTGGATGGCGCGGGCCACGAGTTCCTTTCCGGTTCCGGACTCTCCCAGGATGAGGATGGTGCTGTCGGTGTCAGCCACCTTCTCGATGAGGGAGAAGACCTGCCGCATGGGTTGGCTCTTGCCGATGATCTCCCCGTAGCCCCATTCCTGCCAGAGTCGGCGGCGGAGGTATTCGTTTTCCCGCCGCAGGCGCCGGGTCTCGAGCGCCTTTTCCAGCACCAGGGTAATTTCCTCCTTGCGCACGGGCTTGGTGAGATAGTCGTAGGCCCCCTTCTTGATGGCCTCCACGGCCCCCTTGATGGTCCCGTGCCCGGTGAGGATGATGCAGATGGTCTCCGGGGTGTTTTCGACGATGTATTCGAGGACTTCGAGCCCTCCCATCTTGGGCATGGCCAGATCGGTGATGACCACGTCGAAGAAGGAGTTTTCGAGCTTCTCGATGCCTTCGGTGCCGTCGTAAGCCGTTTCTACGTGATAACCGGATTCCTGAAGGGTTGATTGGAGGAGAAGGGCCTCGTCAGGATTGTCCTCGATGATAAGAATTGACTCGTGGGCCATGTGATCTCCACCGTTGTGCCAGCTAGGATATGAAAATACCTTCGCCCAGGAATGGGTGTCAAACTTTTTCTGTCATAAATTTGACAGTTAAAACTCGGAGGAGGTTATCAGCGATGCTTAACAGACCCCATCCCATTCTTTACCGAGACCTGATCAAAAACGCCCTGTTGGAGGACCTGGGGCACGGAGACGTGACCACCAACGCCATCATCCCGGAAGGGCTCTTGGGTGAGGCGGAGATCAGGACGAAAGAGGAACTCGTCCTCTGCGGTCTGGAGGTGGCGAAAGAGGTCTTTTCCTTCCTTGATCCGGAGATCGAGTTCGATCCTCTCTTCGTGGACGGCGTGCGCGTTTCCGCCGGAGATCCGGTGGCCAAGGTGCGCGGCAAGGTGGCCTCCATCCTCCAGGGCGAGAGGGTGGCGCTCAACTTTCTCCTGCACCTTTCGGGTATCGCCACTTACACCAGGAACCTGGTGGACCGCGTGAAGGATCTTCCGGTGAGGGTGGTTGACACCCGGAAGACCACGCCCGGGCTGCGCGTGCTCGAGAAGTACGCGGTGACGGTGGGCGGCGGGGCCAACCATCGGTTCGGGCTCTACGACGGGGTGATCATCAAGGACAACCATCTCAAGGCCTGCGGCTCGGTGACCGTGGCGCTCAAGCGCGCGAAGAAGAACCTCTCCCACGTCTACCGCATCGAGGTCGAGGTCTCGAGCCTCGAGGAGCTGAAGGAAGCCCTGGCTGCCGGAGCCGAGCTCATCCTGCTCGACAACATGGATCTCGAGACCATGCGCCAGGCGGTGAAGATGGTCAAGGAAACGAACCCCGAGGTGTTGGTCGAGGCCTCCGGCGGGGTGACTCCGGAGAACGTGAGGGAGATCGCCGAGACCGGGGTTGACCTGATCTCCGTGGGCCGTCTTACCCATTCCGCGCCTGCGGCGGACCTGCATCTCGAGCTGGTGAGGGTCTTTTGAGCGGTTGATTCGATTTTGTTGACCACCTAGAACAAGAAAATTGGCCAAACTTTGCACAAAAATTCCCTATTTGTTGATGCTCCAGGCAGGTTCAGTTAAGATGCGCCTCACCAAAGTTCGAGGAGGGGTAAGACATGGCCCTTGACGAAATCAAGATCAGCCGGGCGATTATTGAACGCTACTTCCAGAAGTTAAACAACTACCTGGAGATGGACGTGGCCATCGTGGGGGCGGGTCCGTCTGGCCTCATGGCGGCTTACAAGCTCGCGCGCGAGGGTTTCAAGGTGGCGGTCTTCGAGAGGCGGATGAGCATCGGCGGCGGCATCTGGGGCGGCGGGATGATGTTCAACGAGGTCGTCGTCCAGGAGGAAGGGGCCAGGCTGCTCCGCGAAATAGGGGTCCGTTTCGAGCCCTGGAACGATGGTGAATACTACACCGCCGACTCGGTGGAGCTGGCCTGCGTGTTGGGCGCCCGGGCCCTTCAGGCCGGCGCAAAGATCTTCAACCTCATCATGGTCGAAGACGTCATGGTCCGCGAGGGCCGCGTGGTGGGGCTCGTCCTCAACTGGACGGCGGTGGAAGGCGCCGGCCTTCACGTGGATCCCCTGGCCGTGCGCGCCAAGTACGTGGTCGAGGCCACCGGCCACGAGACAGCCGTGTTGCAGGTGATGCAGCGGAAACTGGGGGCGAAGCTCGCCACGGAGACGGGCACCATCATGGGCGAGAAGTCCATGTGGGCCGAGGTGGCGGAAAGCCTCACCGTGGACTACACGCGGGAGGTCTACCCCGGGGTCTTCGTGGCGGGCATGGCGGCCAACGCCACTTTCGGCGCCTACCGCATGGGGCCCATCTTCGGCGGCATGTTGCTCTCCGGTGAGCGCGTGGCTTCCCTCATCGCCGAACGCCTGCGTCAGGGTTAACCCTCCAGGAGGGCCGAGAGCTTCTTGCCGGCCTCGGCAAATTTTTCCTCTTTCAGCACCGGGCAGGCGGACAAGTCCGCCTCCCCGGTGGACAACTTGGCCGCAAAGGCCAGGCACGTAGCCTCGCCGCATTGTCCGCAGTTGGTTTGCGGAAGGAGCTTGTAGATTTCGAGCGCCGGCGGCAGGGTGCGCGGCTGATGTCGGGGTGAGATCTCCTCGCGGCGCGCCCAGACCTCTTCCAGGTATTTCTCGAGCTTTTCGCGCCAGAGGCGGCCTTCCTCGATGTTTCCCACCTCTGCCAGTTGGGCCAGAAAGGGCCGCAGAGCGACCTTCTTTTCGTCCAGCCGAAAGACGATGACGGGCTCCTCCGGGTCGTAGAAGACCACCCGCGCCACGGCGTTGAGATAGGGCATGAGCTCGGAAAGGTCCTCTTCCGCGGGGATGAGGATCTTGTAGCGCGGCACGCTCTCCACCTTGCAACTGGCTTGTTCCAGCCGGAAGTCGTCTCTGAGAAAGGCCATGTTTCCTCTCCTTGGTTTTCTACCCATCGGTTCGGGCGGGTTCTTCTTCCGATGGGCCGAGTTCGCTTTGATAGTAGCCGAAGCCAAAGCTCGTGTTCTTCCCTACGTGTACTAACTCCCCGATCTTGAGTAAAGGGGTAAAGGCTTCGAGCTC
>JAADCO010000167.1 GCA_013154385.1 Thermodesulfobacteriota bacterium | reverse complement strand
TCCACGAGAAGAAGATGGCCGAAGAGCAGGCCCGCTGTCAGGCGCGGCTCCTCTCCCTCATCTTCGAAAGGGCCCCCTTCATGATCCTCGGGATCAAGCCTCCCAGCGGGGAGATCGTCTACGTGAACCCCGCCTTCGAGGAGATCCTCGGCTATTCACCCGAAGAGGTCCAGGGAAAACTGGTCTTCGACTTCATCGCCGAGCCGGATCTCCTCTTTGCCAAGAAATACTGCCGCGAGGTCTTCCAGGGCGCGGTCAAGCGCCACATCGAGCTCCATTGGCGCCATCGTTCCGGGGAAAAACGCCTCATCCAGAGCACCTGCTTCCTGGTGGAAACCCCGGAGGGAAACGAGCTCGTCTTCTCCATCTCGCGAGACATAACCGAACAAAAACGGCTGGAGGAACAGTTCCTGCAGGCCCAGAAGATGGAAGCCGTGGGGCGTCTGGCCGGCGGCCTGGCCCACGATTTCAACAACCTCCTCACCTCCTTCAAGGGCTATCTCCAGCTCCTTTCCCTCTACCGGGACCAACCCCAGAAGATCGAGCACATCGTTTCGAGGATGTCCGTGGCCCTGGATCGGGCCGGAAACCTCACCAACCAGCTCCTCACCTTCAGCCGACGCCAGCCCGAGGAACCGAAGATCATCGAGCTCGGTAGGTTCTTCCGGGAGATGGAAGACTTCCTCAAGCGCCTCCTCGGAGAGGACATCGAACTAGATCTTCGGCTGCCCCGGGAAGAGCTCCATCTGAAGGTGGACGAAGGGCACTTTCAGCAGATCATCATGAACCTCGTGGTCAACGCGCGGGACGCCATGCCCCAGGGTGGCCGGCTGGAGATCAGCGTGAGCCCCGGCCATCTGCATCCCGAGCTCCTGGAACGCTTCGCCCTGCCGCAGAGCAACTACGCCGTGATCTCCGTCTCCGACACGGGCACCGGCATCCCGGAAGACATCCTCCCCCACATCTTCGACCCCTTCTTCACCACCAAACCGCCGGAAAAGGGCACCGGGCTGGGGCTGGCCACGGTGTACTCCCTCGTCAAGCAATACGGCGGACACGTCGCCGTCTCCTCGGAGCCCGGAAAAGGCACGACCTTCACCATCTTCTGGCCCCTGAGCCGGGGCATCGGGGAGGAGGAGAACGATCCGTGGCACGAAGACCTGCCCCGAGGAAACGAGGTCCTCCTCTTCGTGGAAGACGACGATCTCGTCCGGCAACCCACGGCCGAGCTCCTGCGCAAGCTCGGTTATCGGGTGATCGAGGCGCGCAACGGCCAGGAAGCCCTGGAGGCCTTCCAGCGCCATCGGGTTGATCTCGTGATCACCGACCTCATCATGCCCGTGATGCGGGGCGAGGAACTGGCCCGGCGCCTGCGCGAAATAGATCCGCAGGTGAAGATCCTCTTCTCCTCCGGCTATCCCGAGACCGAACCCCCCATTGACCACAAGCTCCACCAGGCGGACTTCCTGCCCAAGCCTTACGACTTTCGCGAACTGGCCACGAAGATCCGCGAGCTCCTCGATTGATGGGGAGAGGGGATTTTTTGTGTTAAATAAAGTAACATGGCTCGCAAAGGTTTCTTTTGCCCCTTTGAAGACCTGGCCAAGAAGATACCGCGGGAGGAACTGCCTGCCGAACGCCCCAAACGCGAAAACGGCCCGCTCGAGGAACTGCTCTCCGGGGTAAGGCCCCTCAAGGAACGTCAAAAGTATTTCTGGACCCTGACCTTCAAGCGCGTGCTGCCCCAGGAAGAGGAGATCTCGCTCGAGGACTATCTGCGGATCAGGGTCCAGGACACCCCGGAATACGTCGAAGAACTGGTGCGGGGCTTTCAGAGGGAGCTATTCGAGGCCCTGCACCAGGGCCGCATCTCGGTCTCCAGGGTGCTCAATCTCCATCGTCTGCGGCTTCCCGAAGCCGAGGAAGCCTTCAACCAGTTCATGCGCGACTCTCTGGCCCGGGGAGACCATTGCGTCCTCATCGTTCACGGACGCGGGCTCTCTTCCAAGGGGGAACCCATCCTCAAGAAGAAGGTCCACGAGTGGCTCCGGAGGGGACCCTTTCGCAAGTTCATCATCGGTTTCTGCAGCGCCAGACAGTGCGACGGCGGAGCGGGAGCGACCTACGTGCTGATCTCGCCGCGCCCCTTGAAAAGGGGCAAACGTTCGTAGGGTGGCATTCGTTTGGAGATGCTCTACTTTTAAGGCAGCGAAGGAGGAGGCATGCTACTACCACTCCACGGCCGAAAGAACGTCCTCCTGCACGGATTGCCCGGAAGCGGGAAGACCACGCTCGTGGAACGACTGGTCAAGGTCATCCCCTATCCCAAAAAGGGGTTCTACACCCGCGAGGTGCGTGAGCGCGGAAGACGGATAGGTTTCAAGATCGTCACCCTGGACGGCCAGGAAGCCTGGCTGGCCAAGCGCGGAAAGGGATATCCCCAGGTCGGGAAATACCGCGTCTACGTGGAGTCGTTCGAGAAACTGGCGGTGCCCACCATCCGCGAAGTGGGCCCCGAGGGCATGCTCGTCATCGACGAAATCGGAAAGATGGAACTCTTCTCCGAGACCTTTCAGCAGGCGGTGCTTGCGGCCCTAGATTCTCCGGTGCCCGTGCTCGCCACCGTGGGCTACGGAAAGATCCCCTTCATCGAGGAGCTCTTCCGCCGCCGGGACGCCATCTTTGCCGAGGTCACACCCGAGAGCCGCAACCATCTCGTCGGGCGCGTCAAGGTCGAATTCTACCGGCCGGGGCTCTTCGTGGCCCTCGAAGGGCTGGACGGCGCGGGAAAGAGCACCCTCATGCAGGCCCTGGCCAAGGACCTGCGGGCAAGAGGCTTTAAGGTCATCACCACCAGGGAACCCACCCTGGGGGAATGGGGCCAGAAGATCCGCGAACACCTGGCCGCGGGCTCGAAGATCTCACCGCAGGCCATGGCGGAACTCTTCCTGCGGGATCGGCGGGAACACGTGCGAGAGTTCATCATCCCGCGCCTGGAGGAAAAGGCCATCATCCTCTGCGACCGCTACTACATCTCCACCATGGCCTATCAGGGGGCCTGCGGGCTGGACATGGAGGCCCTCAAGCGCCAGAACGAGACGTGGGCCCCGGTGCCGGACTTCGTCCTCTATCTGGACCTTCCCGTAGAAATGGCCCTCAAACGCCTGGAAGGGCGGCAACTCTACAAGCCCGAAGTCTTCGAGACCGAAAGCTTCCTGACCAAGGTGAAGGAAACCTACGAAAAGGCCCTTGAAGACTTCCACCACGCGCGCCTCGACGCCTCTAAAGACCTAGACACCGTGCGCCAGGAAGCCCTTGAAAAGCTGGAACCCGTGATCGAGAAGTGGCAGAACCGGGGCTAATCCGACCCCTCGACCGCGGAATCGCGGATGATTTCCTTGAGGCTTTCGAGGGTGTAGAGAAGATCCTGAACGGTAACGTGAGGATGGGCGTTGCAGAACTGCTCGATGGTCTCCAGGAGCCGCTCCGTAAGTTCCTGGAACTCCTCCATGGTGAGACCCTGAATGGGCTCGTTGGCCAGGAGCCGGTCCAGATCTATACCGTGGAGGCGGAGCAACTCCTCTTTCAGTTGCTCAAAACGCTTGGCCCTTCCCCGCCGTGCTTTCTCTCTGTCCTTGATGGAGATAACTTTGGACATGGCCCCTAATTTAGCTATGAACGGACAAAAAATCAAACCAGTTCCCGAAAGACTACATTGGCCAGGAGGAGCCCGCGCGCGGTGAGCCGAAGTCTTTCGCCGTCCCAGTGGACGAGCCCGCGGGCCTCAAGGAAAGGTATCTCCCGCGCGTAATATTGCGCCAGATCAAACCCAAACCGTTCGCGCAACTCGCGCCGCAACACCCCTTCCCGCAGACGGAGCCCCAGGACTACGGCCTCCCGAAAGAGGGCTTCGGAATCGAGCTCTTCCTCCTCCCCCACCGGCCTCCGGCCCTGCTCCAGGGCCGAGAGATACCCCTTGAGGTCTTCGAGGTTCTTCGTCCTCCGCCCGCCCAGAAAGGAGGCCGCCCCCGCACCGAGCCCCAGGTACGGCTCGGCGCGCCAGTAAAAGAGGTTGTGCAGGCACCGCCTGCCGGGCCGGGCGTAGTTCGATATTTCGTAGTGTTCGAAACCCGCGGCCGCAAGCCTCTCCCAGAGGAGGGAGAACATGGCGAGGATCTCTTCCTCCCGGGGTTTTCTGAGCGTTCCGCGGCGGAAGGCCTGCTCAAAAGGCGTGCCCGGCTCCACGGTGAGTTCGTAACAGGAGAGATGCTCCGGGGCGAGGCTCAGGGCCTCCTCGATCTCCCGCGCGAGCATCTCCACGGTTTGTCCGGGCCAGGCAAAGATGAGGTCGAGAGAAAGGTTTTGAAAACCCGCCTCTTGCGCGCGGAGGACCGCCTCTTTGGTCTGCTCGACCGTGTGAAGGCGACCGAGGACCCGGAGCCCCTCGGGAGAAAAGCTCTGCGCCCCGAGGCTCAAGCGGTTGAAGAGCAAGCGGTACTCCTTGAGGAGCGAAGGGGTGAGCCCTTCCGGATTGGCCTCAAGGGTCCTTTCTTCGGGCGCAAAGGAAAGCCTGCCTGCCAGGAAGGAGAAGAGCTCCTCGTAGAACCACGGCGGCAGGAGACTGGGAGTGCCTCCGCCGACATAGAAAGTCGTAAAGACGAGCCCTTCAAGCTCCTCCCTCCTCAACTCGAGCTCTTTCTTCAAGGCGCGCAGGTATTCTTCAACCGGCGGATCGGAAACGGGAAGGGAAAAGAAATCGCAGTAAGGGCACTTGCGCCGGCAAAAGGGTACGTGGAGATAGAGCCCGGCTCGCATGGGGAAAAATTAGCGAACCGGGCGCGAACGAACCAGATTATTTCGTTCCGGAAGCGGGAACGTTGTCCTCACCCCAGCGATAGTAGTTTGGCGGCACCATTTGCACGATGGCGTTCACCGCCGCGTAGAGCATCTGCCGGATGGCCTTCTCCATGGGCGTGTTGCGGTAGACGCCGAGCCCGCCGCCCAGGGCCACGTCGCCGATCACCCCGCCGAGAACACCCTGGGCCTTCCAGGAAGAGGCCTTCCCCTCCACGGTGGTGGCGTTGATGATCCTTCCGGTACGCACGTCAACCAGGCGGATGTCGGCGGCAATGTAAGCCTCTTTCTTCTTGAGGCGCGCCCCACCGATGATGGGGATCTTGTAGGGGATGACCACGCCTCCGCCCTCGACCCCGGAGGCGTTGGGTTCAAAGGCCGTGATGGCGCCGATGACCAGGATGTCCGCTCCTTCCATCTGTCCGGTCTGCGGGGCCTGATCCTTGCGCACGTAGCCGGATTGCGCGAGATCCAGTTCCTTCTGGATCTCCTTGAGCCCCTCTCCCCTTTCGAGCACGATGAACCTGCCCGTGCGGAAGAGGGCCGTGGCCAGCATGTCGGCAATGCCCTCCCCGATGCCCTGACAGTTGGCGGCCTTGCACTTGAAGCTCGCCACGGCGATGCGCGCCTTGGGGCCTCGATAGGTGAGCACCTGACTCGCCGTGGGACCGGTGGTGTCCACCTGCGTCTGCACCCCGGAAGAGACACAGGACACCGCCAGGAGAAGAACCCCCGCCAGCAAGGTCAAAAGTCGAAACATGGGCGCCTCCTTTTTTGGTTGGTTATCGGTCCTGAGACGGGGCCTTGAAACCCGTTTCCCGGAGGATCCAGGCCAGATACTCGGCGTGGCCCTCCTCCACCGGGAGAGCCACGATGCAGGGGCAAGAATACGAATGGAGCTCCTTGAGGCGGGAGATGAGCCTCTCCATGAGGCCGCCCCTGGTCTTCAGGATGAGAACCGCCTCTTCGTCGCTTTCCATCTTTCCTTCCCACCAGTAGTAGGACTTGATCCGGGGGTAGACGTTGGCGCAGGCGGCCAGCCTTTCACCCACCGCGGCTTGGGCCAGTTTCTCGGCCTCTTCCTGATTGGAAGCCGTGACGTAGACGAGATAAATCCTTTCCATCTCAATCCTCCCGGTAGAGGATTCTCAAACCGAAAAGAAGGACCTTGGGGGGGAAGAAAAGCTCTTCCACAAAGGAACGGAGCTCTGCCTCCCGCACGTCTATTCTCAACGCCTTCTCGCTTACTTCTATCAGGAAAAGTCTCAGCCTTTCAAGCACTTGGAGCCTCACGGCCTCCAGGGAAAACCCCTCTTTGCGCACGAAATTCTTGAGCCGCCGCCAGTTCGTGGCGGCCCTGGTCACCCCTCGATAGAGGGACTGGCCGATGTTTTCCACGTTCAGATCGCGGGCGATGATGGTGAGATAGCGTTCCACCACCGCCTTTTTGAGGAGCCTTTCCTCCGATGCGGAAAGAGAGAGACCGGGGCCGTCTGCTTCTTCGGTCAGATAGTAGATGCTGTTCCAGTAGGCCACTTCCGGGATCTCACCGGAGTAGCGGATCAAATCGGCCTCTTCGATCACCTCGTCTCTAATCATGGAACACATCCTCGAGTTCTTTGAGTTTGGGAAGATCCTTGAGGTCCTTCAGCCCGAAGACCTCGAGAAACTTGGTGGTGGTGGCGTAGAGAAGGGGCCGACCGGGGACGTCCTTTCGGCCGGAAATCTTGATGAGCCCCTTTTCGAGAAGGGTCTTGATGGCGCCGGCGCTATCCACCCCGCGGATGGCCTCTATCTCCGCCTTGGTCACGGGTTGTTTGTAGGCGATGATGGCGAGGGTCTCAAGGGCCGCGCGGGAGAGCTTGGGGGGAGACCCCTGCTTGAGGCGCCGGATGTAAGGGGCAAACCGGGGATCGGTCTCGAAGCGGAAGCCTCCGGCCACCTCGGCCAGACGCACCCCGCGCCCCTGATAGCGCTTCTTGAGGGCCTCCAGGGCCTCTTCGAGGCTTGACTTCTCCACCTCGGAGAAGATTTTCGCCAGCTCCCGGCGCGTCACCACGCGACCCGCCGCAAAAAATAGGGCCTCAAGCGCCCTTTCCAGTTCCTCCACGGACCACATCGCGGTTCAGGGCCTCTCCAAACAGGAACTTATTTCCTCCCACGTGGGCACGCCCGCCAGGCCCTCCCTGGTGACCTTGATTCCCGCGAGACACTGGGCAAACTCAAGGGCCACCTTGGGTTTGCCCGTGGCGTAAAGCATACCGAAAAATCCCGCGGCCAGAACGTCCCCGGCGCCCGTAGGGTCCCGCACGGGCCGCGGCTTGGTGGGCAGAAAGAGGCGCTCTCCTTCGCAAAAGAGCTCTGCCCCCTGCGAGCCCTTGGTGACCACCAGGATGTCCGTAAGGGACAAAAGGTCCTCTACCAGAGATTCCTCTCCTCCCAGGTCCTCCTCGCTCACCACCAGGGCCTTGAACCTCGGGGCCCGGGAAAGATCCGGGCGCTTCCTGACCACCCGCCCGTCGGGGAGCACCTCACGGAACCATCCCTGGGGGTTGGCCACCAAAAACTCCGTCTCGAAGATCCTTCCGTCTTCAGGCCGCACCTCGTCGAGGACCGGCGCCAGATGGACGATTTCCGCGCGGCGGAGGACCCTCGTGAGGCGGTCAAGCGGAAGGGGCGGGGCGCGATGATGGACGAACTGCTGTCTGCCCGTAGGGGTTTCCACGTTTTCGAAGACCGTGGTCTCCGGGGCGAGGAAGTTGTAGACCCTGAGCTCGGGAAAGATCTTATCGAGCCCCTTTTCCGCGGAAGCCGTGATCACCAGCGTATCGAAGCCGAGGCGGCGGGCGGTGAGACCCGCGTACAACACCGCCCCGCCGTAACGAAAACCCCCGGGGACCAGGTCCTTCGTAAGATGCCCAACGAGGAGATAGCGGGCCATTATTCCTCTAGGATGGCCCCTTTGGCTCCGGAGGTGACCAGCTTGGCGTAGCGGGCCAGCACTCCGGAGAGCTTCTTCTTCGGTGGCTTCCAGGCCTTGCGCCGCCGCTCAAGCTCTCCCTCGCTGACCTTCAAGGTCAGGCGGCGGTTGGGGATGTCTATCTCGATGAGGTCCCCTTCCTTCACCAGGGCGATGGGACCGCCCTCCGCGGCCTCGGGAGAGATGTGACCCACGCAGGCCCCCTGCGTGCCGCCGCTGAAGCGCCCGTCCGTGAGGAGGGCCACCGAACGCCCCAACCCCATCCCGATGATGGCCGAAGTGGGAGAGAGCATCTCGCGCATCCCCGGCCCGCCTTTCGGGCCCTCGTAGCGGATAACGATCACGTCTCCTTCCCGGATCTTTCCGGCCAGGATGGCCTCGTAAGCCTCCTCCTCGGACTCGAAAACGCGCGCGGGGCCCTCGTGGCGAAGCATCTCCGGCGCCACGGCGCTCGCCTTGACCACGGAACCCTCGGGAGCCAGGTTCCCCCAGAGGATGGCGATGCCGCCCTCGGGACGATAGGGCTTGTCCACCGGACGAATGACCTCGTGATCGAGGACCTTGACCTTCTTGATGTTTTCGCCCACGGTCTTTCCGGTGACCGTCTTGACGCGCTTGTGGATGAGGCCCTTCTTGGAGAGCTCGGCCATCACCGCGGGGATGCCGCCGGCCTCGTGAAGATCAACCACGCTGTGGGGTCCGGCGGGGATGAGAGAGCACAAGCAGGGGGTCTTGCGCGAGATTTCGTCAAAGAGCTTCAGCGGGAGCTTGATCCCGGCCTCATGGGCAATGGCCGGCAGATGCAGGACGGTGTTGGTGGAACATCCGAGGGCCATGTCCACGGCGATGGCGTTGCGGAAGGCCGCTTCCGTGGCGATCTTCCGGGGCAGGAGCTTCTTTTTCAGGAGCTCCATGATCTGCATTCCGGCTTGCTTGGCCAACCGGATGCGCGCCGAACTCACGGCGGGAATGGTTCCGTTGCCGGGGAGGGCCAGGCCCAGCGCCTCGGTGAGGCAGTTCATGGAGTTGGCCGTAAACATCCCCGCACACGAGCCGCACGTGGGGCAGGCCTGGTCTTCGAGCTCGCAAAGGTCCTCTTCGCTCATCTCTCCGGCCTTCACCCGACCGATGGCCTCAAAGACCGAGATCAGGTTCACCTTTTGCCCGCGGAAGGTACCCGTGAGCATGGGCCCCCCGGAAACGACGATGGTCGGGATGTTGAGCCTCAGCGCGGCCATGAGCATCCCGGGAACGATCTTGTCGCAGTTGGGAACGAGCACCAGGGCGTCGAAGGCGTGCGCCCGGGCCATGATCTCCACGGAATCAGCGATGACCTCGCGCGAAACGAGGGAGTAACGCATTCCCTCGTGGTTCATGGCGATCCCGTCGCAAACGCCGATGACCCCGAACTCCATGGGCGTGCCCCCGGCCATGCGCACGCCGGCCTTCACGGCGTCCACGATCTGACGCAGATGCACGTGGCCGGGAATGATCTCGTTGAAAGAATTGGCGATACCGATAAGCGGACGACGAAGCTCTTCGTCGGTGTACCCGGAAGCCTTCAGCAAAGAACGGTGCGGAGCCCGTTCAATCCCCTTTTTGACCCGATCACTTTGCATTTTCTACCGCCTCCTTATGAGGATATGGGTCTTTTTTAACAAAACTCCGCGAAAGAGACCACTTGCAAAAACAAGAAAGGGGAGCCCGAAGGCTCCCCTTTAACGAAGAAGGCCGGTTGAGAAACTTTAGACCTTGAAACGTCTGACCATGATCTTGAGCTCCTGAGAGAGTTCCCGGAGCTTCTGCGCGGCCTGGTTGGAGAACTCCGCCGCCCGCACCACTTCTTCGGTGGCTGCGCGCAGCTCTTCCATGAGCACCAGCGAATGCTCCGTGCTCTCGAGCACTCCGTGGGCCTGCTGACTGATCTCGTTGGCCGCGGCGGTGGTCTGTTCCATGGCCGCCGCGATGTTTTCCGTCATCTCCTTGACGGGATGGACCAGTTCGCTGATCTTGTGCACCTCTTCGACGGAGCTGCTCACCAGGTGTCTCAGCTCCTGGATGGTGTTGACGATTCGATCCGTGGCCTCGGCGGTCTGCTTGGCCAGTTCCTTCACCTCTCCGGCCACCACGGCAAAGCCCTTTCCGGCCTCACCGGCGCGGGCGGCCTCGATGGTGGCGTTGAGCGCCAGGAGATTGGTCTGATCGGCAATCTGGCTGATGAAGCCGAGGACCTCCTCGATCTTCACGAAGTGCTGGTTGAGCTGACGAATGATCTCCGTGGTCTTGTCTATCTGGTGGGTCACCTCACTGAACATCTGGACGGTATTGGTCACGTTCTCGGACACGTTCTGCACGGTGGCCGTGATCTCCTCGTTGGCTCCGGCGAGCTGGACCATGCGTTCCTTGTTCTCCTGACCGGCGCGCGCGATCTCGTCCACCTTCTGATGGGTCTCTCCGGAGACGTGGATGAGGTTCTCCGAAGAGGACATGAGGTTCTGCTCCGCCTCTTCGAGCTGATCCGTGCCCTTGGAGACCTTCTTGATGAGCTTGTGGAGGTTTTCCACCATGTGGTTCAGGCCTTCGGCCAGACGACCGATCTCATCCCTGCTCCGCACGGGCACGCGCACGTTGAGATCGCCCTGGGCCACACGATTGACGGCCTCCAGACAGGCCTGCAGAGGCCGGCTGACGATGGCCCGCACCTGAAAGCTGACCAGCAGGGCCACGATGGCGATCAACACCACGGCCAGGAGGATGCTCTTCTTGATGAGGGCTTCCTGCGCCTTCTGGAAGGAAGAAAGGTTGAGCGTGGTCAGCCACACACCCGTGACCTTCCCGGCGTAATCCTTGATGGGGCTACCAATGTAGAGATAGTGGCCCTTCTGATAGGTCACTATCTGATGCGAAGCTTTGCCCAGGAACTCTTCGTTCAACACGGGTTCCAGGAGAGACTTGTCGGTGGCGAAGACGAGACGGAAGTTGCCGACTTTGGTAACCCCCTGCTTCTCGAAGGTGGAAACCACTTCCTTGGTGAAGACGGCCACGTCCTTGTTTTCGTTCTTGGCCTCGATTTTCGCCAGGTCGTTGATGTTGATGAAGACCTCGACGCTACCGAGCACCGTCCCGTCGTCATCCTTTACCGGGGCCACGCCTCGGATGGCCAACCCGGCTCGACCGGCTTCGATCCCCGCCACGGGCTCTCCGGTCTTGATCACCTGAACCACGGTGTGACGAAAGCTTCGCAAATCATCGCCGTACTTGTCCGGACGCCACACGCGCAGAAAGGAGAACCCCGGAGCAATGTGATAGTGGATCTTGACTCTCCTATTAGGGGTTTGCTCGTCGATCTTCTTCCAGAGGGGAATGGCTCGCTTCATCAGGAGCTCTCGGTTTCCCGTGCGCAGTGCCTCCTTCGTCACGTTCTG
>JAADCO010000124.1 GCA_013154385.1 Thermodesulfobacteriota bacterium | reverse complement strand
TGCAAAAGCTAAAGGAGGCCCTTTTCTTTGAGCAAGGGGCGCGGGTCTACGAGATGGCGCCGGAACCAGCCCTCTTCCGCCTCCCCCAGGGCCAGGGCCAGGACTTCGGTGAGATGGAAGACCGGCACGGGTTCGGGCACTCCGGCCCGCATCTCGAGGTTCATCTGGCACATGACGCAGGGGGTGACCAGGGCCTCGATGCCCTTGCGGCGGGCCTCAAACATCATCTTCGAGACGATGGCCATGACCAGGTCGGGCCGCACCACGGAGAGATAGGTCCCGCAGCACTGCGAGGCGTAGCGCCAGGTTTCGACCTCGGCCCCCAGGCGGGAGAGCACTTCCTCGAGGAGCCCCAAATGCAGTCTTTCGCTCCTGGTCTCCGGCGGGGCAAAGAGGAGGCAGCCGTAGTAGGGGGCCAGGCGCAGGCCCTTAAGCGGGGTGTTGATGCGGGAGAACCAGTCGAGTTCGGTCAGGAGCTCGAGGAGATGGACCACGCGCCGCGGACGCGGTTCCTGCCGGAAAAAGCGTCGGAACTCCTCGCGCGCTTCCTCTTTTTCGAGCGCCACCAGGCCCTCCTTGAGCCTCAGGTTGCAGCTCGGACACATGACGAGGATCTCGTTTTCCTCCTCCGGGACGCGAGAAAACACCCGCCAGGCAAGCCTCTTCGCCAGAGCAGGGCAGAGGCTGTGGGCCGAGGAGCTCCCGCAGCAGTTCCAGTCCTCGATCTCTTCCAGGGAGAGACCAAGGAGCGGGGCGATGCCGAGGAGGGCCTCGTGGGCTTCGCGGGCAAGGGTCACCAGGGAACAGCCCGGGAAATAGGCGAGTTTTCTCATGGCTCACATCCTTCGAAGAGGGGTTCCAGTTCCTGCGGGTCCCGGATGCTCGTGGGCCAGAGCTTGATCTTCTGCTTGGCGAGCATCTTGAGCCCCAACCCGAGGTCGTTCAGCCATTCGCGCTTCTTGAGCTTGTAGCCGAGCATGATCTCGAGCTCGTTGGCCCGGCCGCGCCGGCGGATGGCCGCAAGCACCTGGCGATGGAACTCCACCACGTCGGGTTCCTTTACGGGGAGGCCTTTCTCCCTGGCCATCTCGCGCAGGGTGTCCATGAGCACGGGAATGTTCACGGCCATGGGGCAGAAAGAGATGCAGGCGTTGCAACCGACACAGATCCAGATGGTGTTGCTTTGAAGGGCCTCTTCGAGACGCCCCAGCTGGAGGAGCCGGATGAGATGGTTTGGCGGATGCTCCATGACGCCGGCAAAGGGGCAGCCGTTGTGGCAGAGCCGGCAATGGAAACAGCGATAGAAGTTGACCCCGCTGCGGATGAGGACCTCCTGCACGAGAAACCTCCTCTGGGTTTGGCTTACTCTAAGTTAATGTCTTTCAAGGCTCTTGGTCACGGAAAATTGCCAATTACGTTTTGGTCATTAACTTGAGAATGAAATCTCGCCCAAGGAGGCCCGGAGATGGAGATCAAGTCTCTCGTCAAGTTGAGCGACTACGAGTGGGAGATTCCCAAAAGCGGCGCGATGAGGGTGCCCGGACGGATCTTTGCCAGCCGTCGGCTGCTTGAGGAAATGGACGAGAAGGTGCGGGAGCAGGTGAGCAACGTGGCCTGTCTGCCGGGCATCGTCAAGGCCTCCATCGCCATGCCCGACGCCCACTGGGGCTACGGTTTCCCCATCGGCGGGGTGGCGGCCTTTGATCCCGACGACGGTGGCGTCATCTCCGTGGGCGGGGTGGGTTACGACATCTCCTGCGGGGTGAGGTGCCTGCGCACCGGGCTCAAGCGCGAGGAGATCCTCCCGGTGCTCGAGGAGCTGATAGACGAGCTCTTTGCCACCATCCCCGCCGGAGTTGGCTCCGAGGGAAAGATCAAGCTCTCCATCAGCCAGCTTGACGAGGTCCTCGTGGGAGGGGCCCGCTGGGCGGTGGCCAAGGGCTACGGTCTTCCCGAAGACCTGGACTACATCGAAGAGAAGGGCTGCCTCATCGGCGCGGATCCGAGCTGTGTCTCCAAAGAGGCCAAGAAGCGCCAGCATCGCCAGGTGGGGACCTTGGGCTCGGGCAACCACTATCTCGAGGTCCAGTACGTGGCCGAGATCTACGACGCCGAAGCCGCCGAGGCCTTCGGGCTCGAGCTTGAGGACGTGGTGGTCTCCATCCATTGCGGCTCAAGGGCGCTCGGGCACCAGATCGCCACGGACTATCTCAAGGTCCTGGCCCAGGCGGCCAAGAAATACGGAATACCCATCCGCGAGAAGGAGCTCGTCTGCGCTCCCATCCGTTCACCCGAAGGCGAGCGCTACTATCGGGCCATGGCCTGCGGGGTGAACTGTGCGCTGGCCAACCGTCAGGTCATCACCCATCTCGTGCGCGAGGTCTTCGCCGAGGTCGTGCCCGAGGCGCGGGTGACCGTGCTCTACGACATCAGCCACAACACTTGTAAGATCGAGGAACACCCGGTAAACGGGAAACGCAAGAAGCTCTACGTGCATCGCAAGGGCGCCACGAGGGCCTGGGGCCCGGGCCGGCCCGAGCTTCCGGAGCGCTATCGGCCGGTGGGTCAGCCGGTGATCATCGGCGGGAGCATGGGCACGGCATCCTACATCCTCGTGGGCACGAAAGAGGGCGAAGAAAAGGCCTTTGGTTCCGCCTGCCACGGAGCCGGGCGGACCATGAGCCGGCACCAGGCCTTGAAGCGCTGGCGCGGCGAACAGATCATCGAGCAGTTGCGCAAGCGGGGCATCATCGTGCGGGCCAAGTCCAAGCGCGGGGCCGCGGAGGAGGCCCCGGAGGCTTACAAGGACGTGAACGAGGTGGTAGAAGTGGCCCATCGGGCGGGGCTCGCCAGGAAAGTGGCCAAGGTTTTGCCGCTCGGTTGCATCAAAGGCTAAAGAAAGGAGGGGAAAGATGAGCGACTGCATCTTCTGCAAGATCGTAAACGGCGAGATGCCGGCTGATTTCGTCTACAAGGGCGAACGCATCGTGGCTTTTAAAGACATCAATCCGCAGGCCCCCATCCACATCCTGATCGTCCCCAAGAAACACATCCGGAGCATCAACGACCTCACCGAGGAGGACGCGCCCCTCGTGGCGGAGATGATCTACGTGGCCAGAGACCTGGCCAAGGAGCTCGGCACCGCGGAAAGCGGCTACCGTCTCTTCTTCAACGTGGAGAAGGGCGGCGGGCAGCTCATCTTCCATCTTCATCTCCACCTCATCGGTGGCTGGAAATAGGAGGCCGTCATGGAAGTCATCACCGTGCGCACCAATCGCCAGACCGAGCTGGTGGACATCACCGATCAGGTGGCGCGGTTGGTGTCCGGGGTAAAGAGCGGGATCTGCTATCTCTACTGTCCGCACACCACCGCGGGGCTCGTCATCAACGAAGGGGCCGACCCCGCGGTGGCCGAAGACGTGATCTCGGTGCTCAACCACTTCGTGCCCTGGAAGTTCGGCTACAAGCACCTTGAGGGGAACTCCCCGGCCCACGTCAAGGCCTGCCTCACCGGGCCGGGGACCTTCGTCTTCGTGGAGGACGGGCGTCTCAAGCTCGGGACCTGGCAGCGCATCTTCTTTGCCGAATACGACGGCCCCAGAACGCGCAAGGTCTACGTCAAGGTGGTCCCGGACTAGCCCCGAGGGTTCTTTGGGTTAAAATGGGGGCCAAACTCACCCAAGGGAAGGGCGTATGAGCGTCAACAAGGTAATCCTCATCGGTCGGCTGGGGGCAGATCCGGAGATTCGCTACACGGCGGACGGTCAGCCCGTGGCCACTTTTCGCATGGCTACCTCCGAGCGCTGGACCGACAAGAACGGCCAGCGCCAGGAGCGCACGGAATGGCACCGCATCGTGGCCTTCGGCCGCCTGGCGGAGATCTGCGGCGAATACCTGGCCAAGGGCCGGTTGGTCTACATCGAAGGTCGTCTTCAGACCCGCTCCTACGAAGACCGCGACGGGATCAAGCGCTTCGTCACCGAGATCGTGGCCCAGAACATGCAGATGCTCGGCCGACGGGACGACACCGTGGCCCCGTCCGGCCCTGCTCCGGAGCCTGATTTCGGCGACGATCTCCCGCCGGAAGAAGACCTTCCCTTCTAGCTCTCCCGCGAGAGCGGGCTTTTTTGCTGGCCGAACTCGGAGAGTTTCTGGTTGTAGAACCTTATCACCTCGCGGCGGGAGAGCATCCCCAGGAATTTACCCGGGTCGTCGTCCGCCACCACGGGTAGCTGGTCAATGTTGCGGATGGTGAACTTCTGGAGCGCGGTGTGGATGTCCTCCGAAGGGCTGGTGGTGATGACGTCCCGCCGCGCGATGTCTTTGACCACCAGGAGTTTCCAGAGGTTTTGGTCCTCGAGATAGGGGCGGACGTCGTTTACGGAGAAGATGCCGACGAGCCTTCCCTCCCTGTCCACCACCGGGAAGTAGTGCTGTTCGGTTTGCATGAAGAACTTGACGAATTCCTCAAAGCTCATGTCCTCGGGGATGACCTGCCACTTCTTGGCGTTCGGCCGGAAGACATCCCGGACCTTTATCCCGTAGAGGATGTCGTGGAAGAACTCGCCCCGATGGGCCGGAGACTCGAACTTGGTGGGGACCTGACCCTCGTAGAGGCTCTGATAGCGAAAGGCCCCGGAGAGGAAGCGCTGCAGGGTGTAGGAGATGGTCACCGAAAGGGCGGCGGCGCCGAGGAGGGGGAAGGCCCCGGTCATCTCGATGACCATGAAGAGGCTGGCCAAGGGCACGCGCGCCGCGGCGCCGAAGACCGAGGCCATGCCGATCACCACGTAGGCCGGCGGAGGTTGCTGAAAGAGATGGGCCAGGGCGCCTCCGAGCATGGCCCCGACGAAAAGGCTCGGGGCAAAGACTCCGCCTGAGCCTCCGGAGCCCACGGTCAAGGCCAGGGCGATCATCTTCGCGAAGATGAGGATGAGCATGAGGTGGACCATCATCTTCCCGTCAATGGCCGCCTGGATCCAGTAGTAGCCCCCGCCGAGCACGTGCGGGAGCTCGATGGCCATGAGCCCCACCAGGAGACCGCCGATGGCGGGTTTCACGTGGTTGGGCAGCTTGATCCGACGGAAGAGGTCCCGCGTGCCGTAGAAGACGGGCGGCATGAGGGTGGCCACCAATCCCGCGCAGATCCCCAGGCTGGCAAACGTCAGATACTGCTTGAGGCTGGTGATGGCGATGTCCTTGGGGAAATGGAAGATGGGCTCCCAGCCGATGAGGACACCGTTCAGCACGTAGGCCGTGACCGAGGCCAGGAGGCCGAAGAGCACGGCGTGGGCCTCGATGTCCACCTCGGAGTAGAGGATGCCCACGGAGAACATGGCGGCCCCGATGGGCGAACGGAAGACCGCGCCCAGCCCGGCGGACATCCCGATGAGGATGAGGATCCGCCTCTCCGGCACGGAGCGCTTGGCTAGCGTGGCGTAGATGGAGGCGATGCCGGCGCTGATCTGCACCACCGGGCCTTCTCGTCCCGCACATCCCCCGGAACCGATGGTGATGGCGGAGGCGAGCAGTTTGACAAAGGGCACGCGGGGTCTGATCCAGCCCTCGGCCTGATGGAAGGCCTTGATGGCCGCGTCGGTGCCGTGTCCCTCGGCCTCGGGTGCCAGCGTGTAGACGAGAAGGCCGGAAAGGAGCCCGCCGAGGGTGGTGGCCACGGGGATCAGCCAGTAGAGATAGGCCTCCTTGGGAAGCCCGGGACGGAAGCCGATCCACTTCTCCAGGAAGAGATACCGGCAGGTGTCCACCATGTAGGTGAAGATCTGCGCCGAGATGACCCCGATGACCCCCAGGAGGAAGGCGTCGAGGAAGAGGCGGGTATAAGCGTGTTCACGCCTCAATGGTTACCCCTAACGTCTAACGTCTCTCAGACTCCCTTTTGAATTCGTTTAGCCTCATGTTGTAGAAGGCGATGACCTCCCGCCGCGAGATCATGCCCAGGAAGTGCTGCGGGTCGTCGTCCGCCACCACGGGCAACTGGTCAATGTTGCGGATGGTGAACTTGCGAAGAACGCTGTTGATGTCCTCGGAGGGTTTGGTGGTGATGATGTCCTTGCGCGCGATGTCCTTGATGATGAGGATGTCCTTCAGGTCGTCGTTGAAGAGGAAGGGCCGGATGTCGTTCACGGAGAAGATGCCGACGAGTTTTCCTTCCTTGTCCACCACCGGGAAGTAGTGCTGTTCCGTGCGGCCGAAGAACTCGAGGAACTGGCGAAAGCTCATGTCCTCGGGGATCACGGCCCAGGAACGCCCGGGGCGGAAGATGTCCTTGACCTTGATGTCTCCCAGGATGTCGGTGAAGAACTCGCCCCGATGAGCCGGGGAGTGTACGGGCGTGGGAACCTGAGACTCGTAGAGGCTGCGATAGGGCAGATAGTTGGAGATGGCGGTCTGGATGAGATAGGCGAGCATCACCGAGAGGCTTGCGGCGGGGAGGAGATGGAACCCGCCGGTGATTTCCACCACGATGAGGCTGTTGGCGATGGGCGCGCGCGCCGCGGCGCCGAAGACCGAGGCCATGCCCACCACCACGTAGGCCGCCGGGTCCTGGTGAAAGAGGCTCGCCACGAATCCGCCGAGCATCCCGCCCACGTAGAGGCTCGGGGCGAAGTCGCCGCCTGAGCCCCCGGAGCCCACGGTGAGGGAGAAGGCCACGGCCTTGACCAGGGCGAGGGTGAGCATGAGGTCGCCGGTAAGATTCCCGTTTATGGCGTGCTGGAGCCAGCCGTAGCCGATGCCGAGCACCTGCGGGAGGGCGAGGGCGATGAGCCCCAGGAGGAGCCCCCCGATGGCCGGCTTGACGAAGAAGGGGAGGGGGAGGCGCTCGAAGGAGCTGTGGATGAAGCCGAAGATGTTGGGAAGGAGCGCGCCCATGATGCCGGAGAAGATCCCCAGCACGGCGAAGAAGAGGTACTCGTAGCTTGCGGTCACCCCGAGGTCCGGAGGCAGGGAAAAGAGGGGTTTCCAGCCCGTGGCGAACCCGATGAGCACGTAAGCGATGACCGCGGAGATGAGGGTGTAGAGCAGCGCCCGGGATTCGAATTCGATCTGGCTGTAGAGGACTTCGATGGCAAAGAAGGCGCAACCGATGGGCGAACGGAAGATGGCCGAAAGCCCCGCGGCCATGCCCATGAGGAGCAGGAGTCGCCTTTCGTGAGGCGGCCGCTTGGTGAGGGTGGCGTAGATGGAACCGATGCCCGAACCGATCTGGGCGGTGGGGCCTTCACGTCCGGCGGAACCACCGGAGCCCAGGGTCACGGCGGAGGCGAGCATCTTGACGAAGGGCACCCGAAACCGGACCTTTCCCTCTTCGAAATGGAAGGCCCGGATGGCGGCGTCCGTCCCGTGGCCTTTGGCTTCCGGGGCCAGGAGCTGGACGATGAGCCCGGAGATGAGCCCACCCAGAGTGGTGACCACCGGAATCAGGAGGAGCCCGTAAGGGCCCACCCATTCCTCAAGAGAGCCGCCTTCGTTGGGAAGACCGGGGGGGCGGTACTTGGCCAACTTGACCAGGAAAAACTCTTGAGAGAAGTCCACCATGTGGGCGAAGATGAAGGCCGCTAGCGCCCCCGCCGCCCCGATGAGGATGGTATCCAGTAGGAGCCAGAGATGCCGCCTTTCCAAGTCGTCGGTCCTCGCTTTGGCGTCCGCGAAACAACTCCTCCCCGGGCCAGGGGGGAGGCCGTGACTTCGGGCCTTTAAACAGCCCTCCACGCGTTATATCTTGTCCAGCAAGAAGTGGCAACCGGAGGAGATCAATATGTGGCGACGACTGTTCCTGGCCACGGCCCTCTTCGCCGTGTTCCTCTGCCTGGGGACCATCGGGTACGTGCTCATCGAGGGCTGGGACCCTCTCGACGCCTTCTACATGACCATCATCACCCTTTCCACCGTGGGTTTCGGCGAGATCCGCAACCTCTCCCCGATGGGAAGGATCTTTACGAGTTTCCTCATCCTGGGCGGCATCGGGACGGCCTGCTACCTGTTTTCCGCCATCACGGAGACCGTGGTCTCGGGCCAGCTTTCCAAGGTGATCGGCGAGCGGCGCAACCGGAAGGCCCTGGAGGGGCTAAAGGACCACTACGTGGTCTGCGGCTACGGTAAGGTGGGCCGGAAGATCTGCGACCTCCTTGCCGCCGAGGGCAAGCCCTACGCGGTGGTCGAGAGGAGCGACCGGCATCTGGAGCACTTCCGGGAAAGGAACATCCCCTACGTCATCGGGAACGCCATCGAGAAGGAAAACCTCGAGGCCGCGGGCATCAAGCGCGCCCGGGGGCTCTTCGCCGCCCTGGGCGACTCCTCCAAGAACATCTACCTGGCCCTTATCGCCAAGAGCCTCAATCCCGGCATCCGGGTGGTGGCGCGCAACGAAGACGAAGAGGCCCGCCTCATCTTCGAGGCCTCCCGCGTGGACGCCATGGTTCAGCCGAGCAAGGTGGGTGCGCTCCGTATGTTTCTGGCCATGGTGAGGCCCCAGGTGGCAGACCTCATCGAGGAAGTGGTGGTGGACCGGGCGGACCTCCCGGAGGAGATCCTCGTCGAAGACCTGCAGGTCAAAGAGGAGACCACCCTGCGCGACCTGGGGATCAAGACCATCCGCGGCGTCTACGCCGTGCTTGTTAAACGGGCCGATGGTCGTAAAGATTATGTCCTCGACGAGGAGACCCGGCTTGCGCCGGGAGACTCGCTTTTGGTCATCGGTCACGAACGTGACCTCGAGGCCAAGCTTTCGGAAAAGAGAGCCTTCTTGGCCTAAAAGTTTCGTGCTAGAGTTGCGGCCATGGAGTGGAAAAAGCCAAACCTAGTCATTGACTCCCTTCAACCGGATCCGGCTGACCCCCTGTCCTTTTTGAAGGAGCGCGGTGCAGACCTCCGCGACGAGAAGTGGCTCGACCTCTGCGGGCTCGTGCTCGAGCTCTCGGTAGACAGCGAGACCACGATGCTGCGCTTCCTGGAGGGGCAGCCGCGGGACATCAACTGGGACAAGATCGAAAGGCGCCGTTATCTCCTCTCCGGCACGGTGCGGGCCTTCAGGGAGCTCTATCTCGAGCTCAAGGAGCAGAAAGTGGCCAAGGCCCTCCTCATCTACCTCTGCGAATACTATCGTCCGCTCTTCGAGGACCTCTGGCCCAAACACGGCATCGTGCCGCCGGTGGGGATCAACTTCCGCGCCCTTTCGGCCAAGGATCTGAAGTCCCTCGAGCTCCCCTTGCGTCTGCGTCACGAATACCTCCTGGTCTCCTTCGAGCTGGCGACCATCGAGGTCCTGGCGCTCTTCGAGCTCGGCCTCTCACCGGTGGTCCTCGCGGAGGAAACCTCCCTCGTCCTGCCCGAGGAGCCTCCGGAGATTGACCTGCCCGCAGGGGAGGGGCCCCTTTCGGTCTATCTTCGTCCTCTGGCCACGGGCCGGAGGGGCTTTCTCTACGAGCCGCTTGTTTCCTATCTCTCCCTCATCACCCGTGTGAGGGCCACGGAGGACCATCTCCTGCGTCCGGCCACGAGCGAGCTCTTTGCTCAACTTCGCCAGCGTTATCCCGAACCTTTCGGACTACTTCCCGAAGATTAAGGAGGAATGCGACATGGGTCTTACGGTAGCGGAGAAACTCATCGAGCGTCATCTGGTCTCTGGAAGCCTCAAGCGGGGCGAGCCCATTGCCATCCGCATTGATCAAACCCTCACCCAGGACGCCACGGGCACCATGGCCTATCTCGAGTTCGAGGCCATCGGCATCCCGCGGGTGAAGACCGAACTTTCGGTTTCCTACGTGGATCACAACCTCCTCCAGACGGACTTTCGCAACGCCGACGACCATCGGTTTCTCCAGTCCATAGCCGCGCGATACGGGCTCTGGTTCTCGAGGCCCGGAAACGGCATCTGCCATCAGGTGCATCTCGAGCGCTTCGCGCGGCCGGGAAAGACCCTTCTCGGTTCCGACTCCCACACCCCCACCGCCGGGGGTTGCGCCATGCTGGCCATCGGGGCCGGAGGGCTTGACGTGGCCATGGCCATGGCCGGAAAGCCCTTCCACCTCCTCATGCCCAAAATCGTCGGTGTCCATCTCACCGGGAGCCTTCCACCGTGGGTTTCGGCGCGCGACGTGGCCCTCTGGATGCTGCGGAAGCTCACGGTGAAGGGCGGTCTCGGAAAGATTCTTGAATACTTCGGTCCGGGCGTGAAGAACCTTTCCGTGCCGGATCGGGCGACCATCGCCAACCTGGGGACGGAGATGGGGGCGACCACGAGCGTCTTCCCCTCGGACGAGGTCACCCTGGCCTGGCTCCGCGCCCAGGGACGGGAAGAGGAATGGGAGGAGATCCTGGCGGACCCTGACGCCCGCTACGACGAGATCATCGAGCTCGACCTCTCGAGCCTTGAGCCGCTGGCGGCTTGTCCCTCCTCTCCGGACAACGTCCGCCCGGTGGCCGAGATCGAAGGCCGGCCCGTGGCCCAGGTGATCGTGGGGTCGTGCGCCAATTCCTCCCTCAGGGATCTCCTCGTCGTGGCCAAGACCCTCGCCGGACGCAAGGTCCATCCGGAGGTCTCCTTCGAGATCAATCCGGGTTCGCTCCAGGTGCTCGAAAACTTAGACGCCCTGGGGGCGTTAAAGGATCTCATCCACGCCGGGGCGAGGATCCATCAGTCCGGATGCCTGGGTTGTATCGGCATGGGCCAGGCCCCGGCCACGGGGACCATTTCTCTGCGCACCTTCACCCGCAACTTTCCGGGCCGTTCGGGCACGAAGAACGACCAGGTCTTCCTCGTGAGCCCGGAGGTGGCGGTGGCGGCGGCTCTTACCGGAAAGATCACCGACCCGAGGAAACTCGGGGCCTATCCGGAGATAGAGCTTCCGGAGCGCTTCATCCTGAACGACGCCCTTCTCCTGCCCCCGCTCCCGCCGGAGCAGGCGGAGAAGGTCGAGATCGTGCGCGGGCCGAACATCGTTCCGCTTCCGGCCTTTGAGCCCATGCCCGAGACCCTGCGCTGCAAGGTGCTCCTCAAGGTGGGCGACAACATCACCACCGACCACATCATGCCCGCCGGGGCGAAGATCCTTCCCCTGCGGAGCAACCTTCCGGCCATCAGCGAATACGTCTTCAGCGCCATAGATCCGGAGTTCGCCAAGAAGGCCCTGGCCACCAAGGAAGCCGGAGAATGGGTGGCGGTGGTGGGCGGTGAGAACTACGGTCAGGGTTCCTCGCGCGAGCACGCGGCCCTTGCGCCCCGCTATCTGGGTGTGCGGGCCAAGCTGGCCAAGAGCTTTGCCCGCATCCACAAGGCCAATCTCATCAATTTCGGCATCCTTCCCGTGGTCTTCGCCGATCCGGCAGACTACGACCGGATCGAGCCGGGAGACGAGCTCGTCTTTCCGGAGATCAGGAAGGCCCTTGAATCCGGCGCGGAGGAGATCCGCATCGAGATCCCCGGAAAGGGCGAGATCAAAGGGCGGCTTGAGCTCACCGAGAGAGACCGGAAGATCATCCTCGCGGGTTCGCTCCTCAACCTGGCCCGCGAATAGGAGTCTCTATGCGCCTTTTGCCCCGGGTCCTCTTCCTCTTCACGGCCCTCCTGGTCCTCTCCGT
>JAADCO010000035.1 GCA_013154385.1 Thermodesulfobacteriota bacterium | reverse complement strand
GTTTGGCTCACGGCTTCCCCGGAGACCATCTCCCGGAGGCTCTCTGCCGACCAGAAGACGGCCTCGCAGCGGCCAAGCCTCACGGGAAAAGACGTCCTCGCCGAGATCGAAGAGATCCTTGAGGCCCGGACACCGCTTTACCGGAGATTTGCCCATCTCACCTGCCCCACCGAGGGCAAATCCCCGGAGGAGACGGTTTCGGAGATAATCTCCGCCCTGCCCTCTTCGTCCTAGATCTCGTCCGTGAGCTCTATCCAGCCCAAAGTGGCCTTGTCCTTGGGGCTGTAGAGAAGCGTGCGCGGGGCGGGATCTTCGCGCAGACGGCGCCTGATCACCTCGCGGACCTCCTTCACCCGCCAGTAGGCAAGCAACAGGCCGCCGAAGACGTCGTCCGTCCAGTAACCGGTCCGCAGGCAGACCGTCATGCGCCGCAGACGATTGGTCAGACCTTCGTAGAAGGGCACGAGCGAGGGAATGGTCTCCCTCAGCCTTCTCAGCTCCGCGCGCGCCAGGGCCTCGCAGAAGCTGAGCCCGGCGTATTTGAAGATTCCGGGAAGATCAAGCTCCAGGGGAAGCACCCCGATGAAGACCTGATGGTCCCCTCGCCTCACGATCTCGCCGTTTTCGAGATCCACGGTGAGGATGCGCCGGCTGGTGATATCCGGAAGGAAGATCTTTTCCGGAAGCTCCAGGGCGGCCACCTCTTCGTATCTCTCCCGCAGCCTTTCGAGCAGAAAGTCGCGCACCGAGGCGATCCGCTCGAACTTGCCGGCCAGGAGAAACACCCGCACCAGCTCGGCGAACTCCGGGTCTTTTCCCAAGGCGTAGAAGAAAAGGGCCGTCTCCAGGGACTCCCGCAGGAGACGGCCGGGGAGATAGGGTTTCCCCTCCTCCTTCGGGAAACCCTGCCTCCCCGCGGCCAAAGGGGTGTGCGCCAGGAGATACTTGATTTCCATTATTCCTCCTCGAAATAGGACCTGATCTCCTCCGGAGGATTCATCTTCTCCACGGCTTCGAGGACCAGCACTCCGGCTTCGGTAACGGTGTTCTTCCCCACGTAGCCCGCGTGACGCGCGGCGGTGAGGGCCTCGTCAAAGACCTCCTTGGGCAGACCGCTGCGCTTGAGGGCTTCTTTTATGTTCTTGGGGAGGATGCGGATGCGGCGCTCCTTGACGAAGAGGGTTCCCACTTCGGAAAGGGCCTTCAGCACACGATAGATGAGGGGGTTGATGGGATGGCCGAAGTTCTTGGGCACACCCGAGACAGCCCGATCCAAGAGCTCTCCGGCCTCGGTCTCGATGACGTTTCCGTCGGGAAGGACGTTCAAGAGATGACGCGCCTCGAGCTTTTCGAGGGCCCACTTGAAGCGCCGCTTCTCGCCGCCGCCGACGACCTCGAAGAGCTCTTCCACCGTGATGCCCCGGGCGGGAATGCTCGCCAGGATCTCGGCCTCGTAGCGCGTAAGATGCGGCACGCGCGAGATGCTCTCCGCCAGCCTGGCGTAGAAGTACCCGGACCGCGTGGGTTCGGCCGTACCGAGGAGCCCGGCCTCCTTGGCCTCTTCCACCCAGGAGATGTTGGGCGCGGAGAAGGAACGATGGGTCATGGTGATGGCCTTGACCGCCGTTGAGCTTATGTCCCGCGCGCCGGTGTTCTGGTCTTCGATGACCTGCTTGCCGAACTCCGTGAGATCGAAGACCTCCCGGCCCTTGTGGTCCTCGGTGGTGTGGATGAGCTGGAAGGACTCCAGGCTGTAGAGGGAGAGTCTCAGATGAAAGTTGTTGTCGTACCAGCGGGCAAGATCCTTGGCCAGCATGAACTCGCCGGCAATCTGGCGATACCGTTCGGGCATCTCTTCGATCCGGCGTCCGTAACGGGCAAGGATCTCCTTGTACTGGCGGATCTTGCGGTCGATCATCTCCCTTCTCAGGTTTTCGAAGGTGGGGGTTTCCTCCGGATTGTTGGCGGTCTTCTCCCAGAGGAACTTGATGGTCTCGAGGATCTCCACCTCGTTGTCTTCGATGGCGATGGTCCAGGCGTCGGGGAGATAGTCGCGCTTCCAGAGGCGCAGGGTCTCAAGGGCCCAGTAGCCCGCAGGCAAAAGCTCGCCCTTGTCGTCGAGATAGCCAAGGGCTTGGAGCACGGCAAAGGTGGCCTCCGGCACCTCGCGGCCATCAGCCACGTCCGCCAGGGCCCAGAGGAGATCCCCGGTAAGCACGTCGCCTTCGCCAAAGCCGCCGTAGGTAAGGGTCTTCTTGACCGCTTGCCCGAGGGCCGTGAAGGCGAAGATGTCCGAGGCCGGAACGCTGTAAGCGATGAGACGCATGGCCTCGAGGAGATGCTTGGTGTGGGTGTCGGTGGTGAGGAGCGAGGCGCGCGCCGGACCGGTGGGCAGCTTGCGGATCTCCTGGGCCAGTTCGGAGGAGATCTCAAGCTCCGGCTCGAGCGCACGATAGATCTCAAAGACCTGTTTTCCCGCTTCGGTAAGACCTATGTATTCCCGTCCGGTCTCCGGGTCCTTGACCTCCTGGGCGAAACCCCTTTCCTTCAGGGGCTCGATGGCCAGAGGACCCACTTGCCCGGCCAGGGAGGCGGCCTCAAGCATGGCCACGATCTCGCTTCCCAGCCAGCGAAAACCCTCCGGCCAGGACTCGGGCGGGGCGAGCTTTCCCTTTTCCGTAAGAGATTCCAGGAGCTCGGCCAGCTGGGTTCCGTGGTAGGTGAGTTCCCATTTCAGAGGGGACGAAGGACGGATCAGAGCCTGCCTCTCAAGCTCCAGAAAGAGCTTCTCTTCGTCCTTTTCGCATTCCATGCCCTTGGTCTGGGTCTCCCTCTCGAAACGCAGGAGCCTCTTTAGCGCCTCCGCATGTTCTCTCTTGATGATCATTTTTCCCCTCCTGTTCCTTATGAAATTCTGATTTCACGATAAGGGGAGCCTTGCGGCTCCCCTCTCGATTCAGGACTCGCGGACTTCGCCGTGCCCGGCACGCCGCGGGGTAGGATCAAACATCACCGAGGGCTGCTGCCTCACCGGTTGTGGAAAGAGACTCATCAGTTGATATATCTCCACGGGCATATCCTTCCTTACCGGAAGGCCCAACTTCGTGGCCTCCTCAAAGGTAATGGGATAGTCATGCGTCCAACGCCCTTGCGAAAGGATCTCCGCCAACTCCTCTATCTTCTCCGGTGGATACTTACCAGAGAGTAGGTCTTTTAATTGAATTTTCATTTGCCGTAAAGCCTTCTCCGAGACATCTGCCATGATCAGGGTCTGATCGTCAATACGTTCCACGGGCTTTTCCTGTTTCACCTTCACGATGGAGGCCGCCGGGAACTGACCGAGCTGAGGATCAACCGGTCCCAGGACGGCGTGCTCGTCCATGACGATCTCGTCCGCCGCCAGGGCGATGAGCGTTCCACCGCTCATGGCGTAGTGGGGGACGAAGGCCGTCGTCTTGGCCTTGTGGCGCTTGAGGGCCTTGGCGATCTGGAGGGCCGCCAGCACCAGGCCTCCGGGAGTATGGAGGATGATGTCAATGGGCACGTCCGGGTCCGTCAGGTGGATGGCCCGAATGACCTGCTCGGAGTCGTTGATGTCAATGTAACGCATCACCGGGAAACCGAAGAAGCTCATGGTCTCCTGGCGATGGACGAGCAAGATGACCCGCGAGCCGCGCATCTTTTCGATCTTTTCGATCATGCGCTGACGCGCGGCCTCAAGAAAGCGCTGCCTCAGGAGAGGCTGCAAGGTCATCAGGATGAAAAACAGCCAGAAAATATCGAAGCCACTCATCGTCACACCTCCTTTTTTAGTGATTTAGACGTTCCCTGGGGAGGGGAACGATCCCCCAAGGGGACCTTTCATCCTGCCAGATGCGCTTCCGGCGCCCCAGACAGAAGAACCGATGGGTGAGAAGCCCGGCTATGAAACCGCCGGCGTGAGCCCACCAGGCCACTCCACCCACGATCTCTCCCTGGACCACCGAGAGCATGCCGCTGAAGACCTGGAAGAGGAACCACCAAGCCAGGTAGAGAATAGCGGGCAACTCGAAGAAAAAGGGGAAAATGAAGATGGGCACCATGACCACGATCCGGGCGAAGGGAAACAGGGCATAGTAAGCCCCCAAGACACCGGAAATGGCTCCCGAAGCCCCGATGGTGGGCACGGTGGAATGGGGATGCATGTAGATGTGCATCAAGGAAGCCGCTACCCCACAGAGAAGGTAGAAGATCACGAAGCGCACGCTGCCCATGCGATCTTCTACGTTGTCCCCGAAGATCCACAGAGTCCACATGTTACCCAGGAAATGGACCCAGCTCCCGTGAAGGAACATGCAGGTGAGAAAGGTGAGGTACTTGAGATGTTCCCACTGGTGGGTGAAGTAAGGGTCCGTGAAGTTGGGATCGGTAAACCGTGCGGGGACGACGCCGAAAAGATAAATTATCTTTTCGAGCACAGGTTGGGGTAACGAAAGCTCAATAAAAAAGACAACGGCGTTTAAACCTATCAGCAGATAGGTTGCTAAGGGTACACCTACCCGTGGAGCATCGTCTTGGACTGGAAACATAGTTCACCTCCCTTCCCTGTGCCAATTTGAGATGAAAAAACACTGGGCACGGAGAAGGGAGGCGTCAAGATTTTGGTACAATTTTGTCAATGATTTATGACGTGAATGTTAGAGAGAATAGCCCGTTTCTCCATGCTCGCTGAGATCGAGCCCCTGGATCTCCTCTTCCCGGCTCACCCGCAGACCAACCAGGGCGTCCACGATCTTCAGGAGGATCAGCGAGAGCACGAAGCAGTAAACTATCGCGGCCCCGGCGCCGATGGCCTGAATGAGGAACTGCTTGGCGTTGCCGAAAAGGAGCCCGTTGGCCCCGCCGGGATTGGCGGCGGTGGAGGCAAAGACTCCCGTGGCCAGAGCGCCGAAGAGACCGCCGATCCCGTGCACGCCCACCACGTCGAGGGCGTCGTCGTAACCCAGCCTGGTCTTCATGATCACCGCGAGATAGCAGATGATGCCGGCGAGCGCCCCGATGACGATGCTCGCCCACACGGGCACGAAACCCGCGGCGGGGGTGATGGCCACCAGGCCGGCCACGGCTCCGGAGACCGCACCCAGGGTGGTGGGCTTACCCTGATAGATCCACTCGGCAAAGGCCCAGGAGAGAGCGGCAAGCCCCGCGGCCAGATGGGTGTTCATGAAGGCCAGGACGGCGATGCCGTCAGCCGCAAGAGCCGAACCAGCGTTGAAACCGAACCAGCCGAACCAGAGGAGACCGGCGCCGAGCACGGTGAGAGGGAGGTTGTGCGGATGGATGGGTTCCCGGCGCCAGTTGACGCGGGGGCCGATGACCAGGGCCGCCGCCAGGGCCGAGGCACCGGAGGCGATGTGGATGACCGTGCCGCCGGCGAAATCAAGGGCTCCGAGGTTCCCGATCCAGCCACCGCCCCACACCCAGTGACAAAGGGGCGCGTAAACGAAGGTGAGCCAGAGCGCCGTGAAGATCAAATAGGCCGAAAACCGCATCCTCTCGGCAAAGGCTCCGGTGATGAGCGCCGGAGTGATCACGGCAAACATGAGCTGAAAGGCGCAGAAGAGAAGATGGGGAATGTTGTCCGCCGGTCCGGGATCGAGCCCCACACCTTTCAGAAAAAGATAGGAAAGCCCGCCGATGATCCCGTGATGATCAGGGCCAAAGGCCAGGCTGTAGGCGTAGAGGAACCAGAGGAGACTCACCAGACCGAGGCACATGAAACTCTGCATGATGGTCGCCAGCACGTTCTTCGAGCGCACCAAACCGCCGTAGAAAAGGGCCAAACCCGGTGTCATGAGCATGACCATAGCGGTTGCCACGAGCATAAAGGCCACGTCAGCAAAGTTCATACACAAACCTCCTAATTTTTTGCCCGTTAAGAAAAGCAACTTAAGTGCCACAAACGACCGGGAAGACGAAACCCTTGACCATCAACGGTTTTGTGGAAGACGCGTGATGAAGGGATCGAAAAGCCGGAAGGATGATTACAAAGATGTCAAAAATTTCCAGAAAGAGTTTTCAAAAATGTAAGGAGCCTCAGTAGGCTTCCTTGTTCCACATCTCCGGAGTGAAGCGCACCACGCGATTGCGCCCCATTTCCTTGGCCTTGTAAAGGGCCACATCGGCGTACTTGATCACTTCCCAGATGCCCTCGGAATCTATGGGAAACTCGCTCACGCCGATGGAGATGGTCTTCTGGATCTGCCCGCCGGGCACCTTGAACTTGGCCCTCTCCACGAGCTGCCTCAGCTTTTCCGCCACTTTCACGGCCTCGCCGGCACGGACGTCGGAAAGGAGGATGAGGAACTCCTCGCCCCCGAAACGGATGGCCAGATCGGAGGTGCGGATGTTGCTCTTGAGGATCTGGGCCGTGTTCTTGAGCACCTCGTCGCCCACCTCGTGTCCGTAGGTGTCGTTTACCTGTTTGAAAAAGTCGAGGTCGCACATGAGGACTCCCAGGGCCGTGCCGCGCCGGAGGATGCCCGCCACCAGGGTGTCTATGTAAGTCTCGAGGAAGCGACGGTTGTAGAGACCGGTGAGCGGGTCCTTGAGGGCCATCTCCCTCATGGACTGGGCGAACCGCTTGGCCTCGATCACCGGGATGGCCTCCCTGATGTAGACCTTGGCCTGCCGGAGGGCCCAGTCGTAGCGGTGAAGCTCCCGGCTCTCCTTGGTCCGCGGGAGGATGAACTGGACGACCCCCACGGTGCGGCCCCCCACCACCATGGGGATGCAGACGTGGTCCACCTCGTCCTTGTGGAGGAAGAGCCGGCAGATGCCCGGATACTCCAGGGAGGAGATGACGTGGCCCGTGCGCTTGGCGCGACAGCGATTGGCGTCTCCGAGCTTTTCCCGGTTGAACTCGAGATCCGGCGGGCAGAGATAGACGGGCTTCATCTTGTTTTCGCTGTTGGTGATCTGGAAGATGGCAAAGGTCTTGAGCCCCAGGCGGTTCTTGAAGACGTGGGCGAGCCTCTGATAGATGTCCTCAACGGTCTCGTCTTCCTCGATGATCTTCTTGAAGAGGTTGAACTCGTTGATCTGCTTGATGAGGCGGTTGAACTCGTGGGCGAGCATCCCTATCTCGTCCCTTGAGCGAATGTCAAGGAGGGTCTCCTGACACTGCTCCTCCCCCTCGGCCAACTGCCTTATGCGAACCGTGATCTCCTTGATGGGCTTGAGCACGGTGTAAACGAAGAGGACGCCGGAGGCCAGGAGAATGGAGACGAGGAAGAGGGTCACCGTGGTGCCGGAGATCTCGCCGCGGCGGATGATCCTTTCTATGTTCTGCGTCTGGACCAGGTGCTTGCCCAGGGCCACCTGGATGAAGCGGGAGATTCGTTTCTCTATCTTGCGGATCTTTTCGAGGAGGGCCTGCTTTTCCTGGGCGAACTGCTCCGGCCCGAGGGAGGCCACCTTCTCCTCTATGTTGGCAAAGTCTTTCCTGATCTCCTTGAGGATGCTTAGGAGCTCCTCGCTTTTTACCGGCCGAACGACGAACTCATCAATGAGGATGTCGCGGGAGACATCCTGGACGCGGCCCCCGTGGATCATGCTGGCGATGATCTTGTTGGCCTGCCTGATGTGATCCAGCAGCTTGTTTCGGGCCTCTTCGAACCATTTCTCATCCTGCAGATAGTTCGTGCCGGAGAGGAGGTAATCTATGTTTTCGAGCTGTCTCAAGAGGATGTGGCCGGCCTTGTATTCCGGCAGATAGACGGTGTCCAGCTCCGAGATGGCGCCCTTGATCCTCTCCAACTGGACGACGAAGTAACTGGTCATGGAAGTGTAGCCCAGGAAACAGAGAAGGATTATGACGCCGATCTTGATGAAGAGGCTGACGCTGAAGATCTTGTCGAGAAAGCAGTTGTAGATGCTGAAAAGAAGCGCTCCTCTGGACTCTTCCTCGAACCAGGGGGCGCCGTTCTTTTCTCTTCTGGAGAAGAGCTTTTTGATTTTCGGCCAAAGCTTACATTCCATGAACGTCTCGAAAGGGGTGGAAAGTTCAAGTTCCCTATCGGTTCCCGAAAGAGAGAACCTTAAAATCTTTACAGCCGTACTCCTCCGGCATAAGCTTGGGACGTATGGAAAAGGAGTCTCTCTTTAGGGCCATTCCCGCCGTCCACGAGCTCGTCTCCTCGTTGCGCCAAAAGTTTCCCTCTTCCCCGGAAAGGCTCCTGGTGCTCGTGGCCCGGGAGGTCACCAACCTGGTCCGCGAGGAGATCCTCTCCGGAAGGAGAAAATCCCTTTCCGCCGGCGAGGTCCTCCGGCAGGCGGAAGAGGAGCTCGAGAAGCGCCTTTCGCCGAGCTTGAGGCCGGTGATAAACGCCACGGGCGTGGTCGTCCACACCAACCTGGGCCGCTCCCTCCTTCCCGAGGAAGCCGTCGAAGCCATAGAGGCCGTGGCCGTGCGCTATTCGAACCTTGAGTTCGACCTGCGCACGGGAAAGCGCGGCAGCCGTTACAGCCACGTGGAGGGCATCCTCTGCGAGCTCACCGGGGCCGAGTCCGCCTTAGTGGTGAACAACAACGCCGCCGCGGTGCTCCTCACCCTGAACACCCTGGCTCTGGGGCGCGAGGTCATCGTCTCCCGCGGGGAACTGGTGGAAATCGGGGGCTCCTTCCGCATCCCCGACGTCATGGCCCGCTCCGGGGCCATATTGCGGGAAGTGGGGGCCACCAACCGGACCCATCTGCGCGACTACGAGGCGGCCATCAACGAAAACACCGCCCTCCTCATGAAGGTCCACAAGAGCAACTTCGCCATCGTGGGCTTCACCAAGGAGGTCTCCGGCGCGGAGCTGGTCGAGCTCGGCAAAAAATACGGCCTTCCGGTGGTGGAGGATCTCGGAAGCGGCTGCTTCGTAGACTTTTCCCGCTTCGGCCTCATCAAGGAGCCCACCGTCCAGGAGGTGCTCGCCTCGGGGGTTTCGGTGGTCACCTTCTCGGGAGACAAGCTCCTTGGCGGTCCGCAGGCGGGTCTCATCCTCGGCCAGAAGGACCTCGTGGACCAGATCAAGAAGAATCCCATGAACCGCGCCGTGCGCATTGACAAGCTCACCCTTGCGGCCCTCGAGGCGGTGCTCCGCCTCTATCGGGACGAGGAAGAAGCCCTCAAGAAGATCCCCACCCTTCACCTCATCACCATGCCGCCGGAAGAGATCCGGAAGAAGGCCCGGGCCCTCAAGCGGCGCCTGCGCGGTGTCCCCGATCTCTCGGTGAGCATTCGGGAAACGGTCTCGCGCGTCGGCGGAGGGGCCCTCCCCCTGGCCAGCCCCAAATCTTACGCCGTAACCCTCACCAGCCCCAGGTTTTCCGCCGCGGAGCTCGAACGCAAGCTCCGCGCGGGCGATCCCCCGGTCATCGCCCGCATCGAGGAAGAGAAGCTCCTCCTTGACATGCGCACCGTTCTCCCCGACGAGATTCCTCTCGTAGAAAAGGCCATCAAAAAGATTTTCGGGGAAGGATCTTGTCAAGACTAGATCCCTTGGCCCTCGAATGTCTCTTGCCCCTGCTCGAGGAGAGTCTCACCCCTCTCCTTCCGGTGAGAGTGCGGGTGACCACGGAAAGGGAAGATGCTCTCCCGCTTTGCCAAAACGGTGAGCCCGTAGCCGGCATCCGCATCGAAGACGGCGACCTGAGCCAGGAGGAGATCTCCCGCTGGAGCGTTGCGGTCCGGGCGCTCGCGCAGGAAATCTTCGACCGGCTCTTAAGGGAGAAGACCCTTGCGGGCTATCCCGGCGTCGGGCTCCTTACGAAGATGCTTGAGAAGGGCCCACTTTCGGGCCTCCTCCTCCGGTTGTCCTCCCCGCCCTTTCCGGAAAGGGCCTTCCGCTTGGCCCCGAAGACCTTTTTCCTACCCGACGGGGGCAAGGACTACCTCCTCAAACTCTGGCGCGGAGGCGAGACCTTCGTTTCCGCCTCCATCAGGCTCGAAAGCCCGGAAGAGGTGGAGGAAAGCGTCTCCCTCCTCGAGCTGGCGGAACTCTTCGGCTTCAGTTGGTTGTCCGGCAAGGCCGCACGTTACCTGGCCGAGCTCGGTCTTTCCGAAGACGTGCTCACGGTCCTAAAGACTTTGCGGGCCCTCAACCGCAAGGGGCACACCCTGGTGCTCGCCGAGGGGCCTGCCCCTTCCCTCCATTGCCTCCGGAACAAGGCCAAGACCCATCTCTTCCTCACCGAGGAAAGGGCCTTCTTTGCCCTGGAAATGCAGCCGCAGGAAGCCGCCGAACTGCTCACGGACCTCCATCTGCGGGCCGGTCTCATCGAGGGCCGGCACGGGGAATGCGCCCTGGTGGCGGTGTGGGCGGCCTTTGAACACGCCCGCCGCCTCGCGGAGGAAAGGACCGTTTTCTTCGAGCCCTACAGCCTCCACGCCCTGGGGGACGTATACTTCGACCTGGGCGACCTGGGAGCGGCCAAGCGGGCTTACTTCTTCGCCCTCGACGGCACCGCCCAGCCCGTGGACCTTTTGAACAGCCTGGCCCTGGTGATGATCCAGCTCGGAGACCGCCAGGCCGCGCGCTTCTTCCTCACCCAGGCCACGCAGGAAGACCCGAACGATCCCCTTCTCCACTACAACCTCGCCCTCTTCCTGGAAGAGGAAGGAAAGGCCGAGGCCCTCTCCCACTTCCGCCGCGCCTACAAACTGGCCCCCGCGGAGCCGCTCTACGCCGAGGCCCTGGCCAAGAGGCTGGCCAAAGAAGGGCTCTGGTCGGAGATCATCGAGATTCTCGAAGGAAAAGACCTGGGCGCCGAGGGATACTATCTCCTGGCGAAGGCCCACTACGAAACGGGAAACCTCGAAAAGGCCCTCGGGCTCTTCAAGAAGACGCTTGACCTCGCCCCGCAACACCGCCTGGCCCTCGCGCATCTCGCCCTGCTTTTCATCCAGCTCAAAGGAGAATATTCTCTGGCGGAGGCCGTGTTGCCGGAGATAGAAGACGCCGAGGGCGAACTGGGAGAGCTCGCCCAGGACCTCAAAATTCTCGTCGAGGGAACGACATGAAAGTGACCATCTTGGGTTCGGGAACAGGCTGGCCCCGGCGCGAGCGCGGAGCTCCGGGGTATCTCGTCGAAACCGCGCAGGAGAAGATCCTTCTCGACTTTGGTCCGGGCACCATCGTCCGCCTCCTGCAGGTGGAAGTCTCCATTTCGGAGATAGACTTCATCTTCCTCTCCCACTTTCATCCGGACCACGTCACGGATCTCATTCCCTTTCTCTTCGCCACGCGCTATCAGCTGGGCTATCAGCGCCGGGAACCGTTCAAGATCTTTGCCGGAGAAGGGTTCCACAACTTTCACCAGGCGCTCAAGCAGGCCTTTGGCCACTGGGTGGAGCCGCCCACCGGGATGATGAAGGTCCTCGAGCTCTCGACGCAGTATCCGAGCGCCTTCCTCGAACCCCCGCTGGAGATACGCAGCGCGCCCGTGGTGCACAACCCGGAAAGCCTGGCCTATCGGCTGGAGCACCAGGGAAAGAGCCTGGTCTATTCCGGAGATACGGACTACACCCCCAACCTGGTAGAGCTCGCCGAGGAAGCCGATCTCCTCATCATCGAATGTTCAGCCCCGGAAGGTCGAAAGGTGAGCGGGCATCTCACCCCTTCGCTAGCCGGACGCATCGCCGGCGAGGCGCGGGTAAAGCGGCTCGTGCTCTCCCATCTCTACCCGCCTTGCGATGAGGCGGACCTCATCACGCCCTGCCGGCGCTACTACGACGGGGAGATCATCATCGCCGAAGATTTCATGACCCTGACGCTCTAGCCGAGACTAACCGGGCCTTCGGCGCTGCCCTCTCCCCATTCGATCTCGATTTCCAGGCTCCACTTGGTCTTGCTGGGCTTGACCTTTTCTTCGGCCTTTATTTCGAGGATCACGTTGGGAGGAATGTTGAGCTTGATCTCTTCGGTGCCCTTTTTGAGGACCACCTCCCCTTTGGTGAGACGATCCGCCAGCGCCCGCAAAAAGTCGGCCACCGCTCCGATGTCCTTGGGTTCCTCGCTCTTGAAAAGCAC
>JAADCO010000117.1 GCA_013154385.1 Thermodesulfobacteriota bacterium | reverse complement strand
TGCCCGGCAAAGAGGTTCCGGGTGACCAGGGCCGCCTGGCGGTCGTCGGCCAGGCCGGCCAGAAGCACGTGGCCGGCGTTTGAGGTGCGCACGCGGCACGGGCGCTTCTCCCCGTCGAGCGCAAGGACGAACGTCCCGAGCTCTTCGTCCCAGAAGGCGCGGGAGAAGCGGTCCTTGAGGTTGGCCGCCCGGGTGAGGAGGTTCTCGGAAAGGCGCTTTCGGCCGAGGGCCTGAGCCAGGCGGGAGGCCTTGAGATAGGCGAGATACGCGTAGGCCTGGACTTCCACCAGGGCGATGGGCGGGCGGGCCATCTCCCCGGTCTCGTAGAAGACGCTGTCGTGGGAGTCCTTCCAGCCCTTGTTGACCAGGCCCTCCTCCGAGGCCTGATATTCGAGGAAGCCGTCGCCGTCCAGGTCTCCGTAGCGTTCCATCCAGGTGAGAGCGGCCTCCACGTTGGGCCAGATCTCGCGGATGAACTCGAGGTCGTGGGTCCTTTCGTAGTAGGCCCCGGCCAGGACGACGAAAAGGGGCGTGGCGTCAATGGTGCCGTAGTAGCGGCCAAAGGGAATCTCTCCGGTCTCCGCCATCTCGCCGAGCCGCATCTCGTGGAGGATCTTTCCGGGTTCGGCGTCGCGGCTGGGGTCGAAGTCCCGCGCCTGGGTGGCGGCGAGAAAGCGCAGCACCCCGCGGGCGATGTCCGGGTTGATCCAGAGGCACTCAAGCGCCGTGATCAGACCGTCGCGGCCGAAGACCGTGTTGAACCAGGGGATCCCCGCGTAGGGATAGAGCCCGTAAGGGGTTCTCGTGAGCATCATGAAGATGTCGCTGAAGGAGCGGCTGAGCCAGGCGTTGAACTGTTCGTTCGAAGTGGAGAGGGCGCAGGTGGCGCGTCTCAGCTCCTTGAGCTCGCGGCGGGTGGAGAGATAGGCCCGGGCGAAGGGGAGCTCCTTCTCTTCGTCGTCGAGAAGGCAGGCCACGGTGAGATAGAGATGGAGCCTCTCCTTGGGCCCGAGCTTCACCCAGAAGAGGGCCCTTTCCGCGTCGAGCTCAGACGGCCTGGGGGAGAAGACGATCCTCGTGCGGCGCAGGCGACCGTCGAGCCCGCGATAGGCAAAGGTCACCCCGTCCTCGGAGACCTCGGCGGGAAGGGTCTCCCCGCGTCTTTTGCGCTTCACCCCGCGGACCTCGAAGATGTCCACGAAATCCGCGCCGAAGTGCAGGGAAAGCGGGAGATGAAGATGGCACGGAGAGAAGTTCTCGAGCCTTATGGCCTCGTAGCAAACCCCCTCGTAGAGGAACTTCTGGCGCAGGATGTGGAGGCTTCCCCGCGGGAGGAACTCCTCGCCCTCGAGCATGAGATCCGGGTTGGTAAGGTCCGCGGTGGCCAGGAGATTGTCGCGGGTGATGGAAGAGCTCAGGAGAAAGGGGCGCACGTGGCAGAACCGCAGTTCAAGGCGCGAAAGGAACCTCGTGCCGCAGTGATAGAGGCCCTGCTCGCCGAGACCCTCCTGCCGCACGTCTCCGTAAGGATCGAAAAGGGCAAAGGAATCGCCGTGTTTGAGCACCAGGGCCTCCTTGGAGAGCCCCGGCGAGGTGGCGAGAATGTAGAACTTTTGGGGTTTGACCTTGATGACGCACTCCTTCATGGCACCCGCCGGAGGGCCGATCACGCGGCGCGGAGGACGGGTCTTTCGCCCTCGAGCAGCCGGTCGTAGACCCGGAGATAGTCCCGCGCCATGCGTTCGGCGGAAAAGCGGCGCTCAAAGGCCTTGCGGCAGAGGATGCGCTTGAGGCCGGCGACCTTTTCCACGGCGCGCGCGGCCTCCTCGAGGCTTTCCACGATGAAGCCGCTTATCCCCTGCTCGATCACCTCGGGCACCGAGCCGCAGCGCCAGGCAATCACCGGCGTGCCGCAGGCCAGGGACTCGATCATCACCAGCCCGAAGGGCTCCGGCCAATCAATGGGGAAGAGGAGGGCGTAGGCCTTTCCCAGAAACTCGTTCTTCTCCTCGTCTCCGATCTCGCCGATGAACTCCACCCAGGGGCTCTTGAGAAGGGGCCTTATCACCTGCTCGAAGTAGTCGCGGTCCGCGGCGTCCACCTTGGCGGCGATGAGGAGCTTCATACCCACCATCTCCGCGATCTTGATGGCCCGGTCCGGACGCTTCTCCGGCGAGATGCGCCCGAGAAAGGCCAGATAGTCGCCGGGCCGGGCGTGGAACCGATAGAGGTCCTTCGGCAGCCCGTGGTACACCGTGGCCATCCAGTTCAGGAAGGGAAGAGGCTCCCTCTGGGCGTTTGAGATGGAGACCACGGGCATCTCGGCAAACTCCCGGTAAAGGGGCACGAAGTCCGGGAGATCCAGGCGACCGTGCAGGGTGGTCACGTGGGGCACGGAAAGCCGCCTCATCAGGGGAAAGTGGATGTAGTCCACGTGAAAATGGATGACGTCGAACTCCCGGGCCTCCTGGGCCACCTTTTCGAGCATGAGCACGTGATGGGCCAGCCGGTCGCGGCAGTGCGGATCGAGCCGCAGGGCCCTCTCGCAGCAGGGAACAAGCCTCGCCGAGGTCTCGGAGTCTCCGGAGGCAAAGAGGGTCACCTCGTGGCCCTGGCGCACCAGCTCCTCGGTAAGATAGTGTACCACCCGCTCCGTTCCTCCGTAGAGCTTGGGCGGCACGGCTTCGTGTAGAGGAGCCACCTGCGCGATCCTCATGGCCGCACCTCCTCCCCGGATGGTTTCGATGCCTTTTTCGGCGACTCAAAAGATAAAGGTCGGAAAGGGTGGGTCAAGATGGGGGAGGGCGGGGCCAGACCCCGCCCTTGGCTTAGGAGTTGTAGAAGAAGATGGGTTCCACCAGCTTCAAGCCGCCCTGCTGGATGGCCTGAAGAGCGGCTTCGAAGAGCTCGTCCGGAACCTTGAAGATGAGGACCGCCTGGTCCTGACCGCGCACGAAGGCGTAGGTGTAGTCAATGTTGATGTCCGCGTCGGCGAGGATCTTCACCACCTGATAGAACCCGCCGGGCTTGTCGGGGACCTCCACGGCGAAGACGTCCTGCTCCTTGACGGTGAAGCCGGAGGAGGAAAGGACGCTCTTGGCCTTCTCCGGATTGTCCACCACCAAACGCAAGATGCCGAACTCGGCGCTTTCGGCCAGGGCCAGGGCGCGGATGTTGACCTGGGCCTCGGCCAGCACCTGGGTCACCTCCTTGAGCCGGCCCTTCCGGTTCTCAAGGAAGATGGACAGTTGTTTCACGGCGTATTTGGCACGCATAGGGCCTCCTTATTTGAGGTTCTTCTCAAGCTCGCGGCGATCCACCACGCGCTTGGCCTTGCCCATGGAGCGCTCGAGCGTGCGCGGCTCCACGAGCTTCACCCGGGCCCGCAGGAAGAGGGCGTTGGCCAGCTCTTCCTCGAGCTTGCGCTTGAGGTTTTCCAAGGCCCCGATGTCTCCGGTAAAGACCCGTTCGTCCACCTCGACCCAGATCTCGAGCACGTCGAGCACCCCGCGCTTGTCCACCACGATGACGTAGTTGGGGGTGAGACCCTCGACCTGGGTGAGGACGTGTTCCACCTGAGAGGGAAAGACGTTCACCCCGGAGACGATGAGCATGTCGTCGCTGCGTCCCACCACGCGCCCCATGCGGATCACGGTGCGTCCGCACTTGCACGGGGCCTTGTGGAGGCTTGCGATGTCACGGGTGCGATAGCGGATTAAGGGGAGCCCCTGCTTGGTGAGGGTGGTGAAGACGAGCTCTCCTTCCTCTCCCTCGGGGAGCACCTCCCCGGTCTCGGGGTTGATGATCTCCGGAAGGAAGTGGTCCTCGAAGATGTGGAGCTCTCCGGCCGGGCAGCTCGCCGCCACCCCGGGACCGATGATCTCCGAGAGCCCGTAGGCTTCGAAATAGTCTATACCCCAGGCCTCGGCCACGGCCTGGCGCAACCCCTCGGAGGCGGGCTCGGCGCCGAAGAAGCCCGCGCGCAGCTTGAAGTCCTCGCGGGGGTTCAGGCCCTCTTCCTCAGCCACCTCGGCGAGGTGCAGGGCGTAGGAGGGCGTGCAGCAGAGGATGGTGGCCCCGAAGTCGCGCATGAGCATGAGCTGGCGCTTGGTGAAGCCCACGCTAGAGGGCACCACCGCGGCCCCCACGGCCTCGGCCCCGTAGTGGAAGCCGAGCCCTCCGGTGAAGAGCCCGTAGCCGTAGGCGTTGTGCACCACGTCTCCCGGACCCACGTTGGCCATGCCAAAGGTGCGGCACATGACCTCGGTCCAGACGGCCATGTCGTGCTCGGTGTAGCCCACCACCGTGGGCTTGCCCGTGGTGCCGGAGGAAGAGTGGATGCGCACGATGCGCTCGAGCGGCACGGCGAAGAGCCCGAAGGGATAGTGGTCCCGCAGGTCCTGCTTCACGGTGAAGGGCAGGCGGCGGAGATCTTCAAGGCTCTTCACGTCGGCGGGCTTGATGCCGGCTTCGTCGAACTTCTGGCGATAGAAGGGAACCAGATGATAGACCCGTTCCACGGTGTCCTTGAGGCGTCTCAACTGAAGGGCCTCGATCTCTTCGCGGGAGAGATAGTCTTTCTTGCGCCAATCCATGGGAAGGCCTCCTTAAAAACACCTTTTGCCTTGGCTCTTAGTCCAGGAGCTGGGTCTTGGCAAGTCTCGCAGGGAGACGAAAAAAGGGGCCTGGCCCCTGAGACCAGACCCCTTTGCGTCGTGCGGAAGGATATTTCCTTAAATGTCGAAGTAGAGGTAGAACTCGTAGGGATGCGGACGGAGACGGACCTGGTCGGCCTCGTTCTCCCGCTTGTATTCGATCCACTTCCGGATGAGGTCCTCGGTGAAGACGTCGCCCTTCATGAGGAACTCGTGATCCTTCTCGAGGGCGTCCAGGGCCTCTTCGAGGGTCGCCGGAGTGGTGGGGATGTCCTTGAGCTCCTCCGGCGGCAGGCTGTAGAGGTCCTTGTCCATGGGCTCACCCGGATCAATGCGGTTCTCGATGCCGTCGAGCGCGGCCATGAGCATGGCGGCAAAGGCCAGGTAGCCGTTACAGGACGGGTCCGGAGTACGGAACTCGATGCGCTTGGCCTTGGGGCTCGGGCTATACATGGGGATACGGATGGCCGCGGAGCGGTTCCGGCTGGAGTAGCAGAGGTTCACCGGAGCCTCAAAGCCCGGGGTCAGACGCTTGTAGGAGTTGGTGGTCGGGTTGGTGAAGGCGCAAACGGCCTTGCAGTGCTTGAGGATGCCGCCGATGGCGTAGAGAGCGGTCTCGGAGAGACCGGCGTAGCGGTCACCGGCAAACACCGGGGTGTCGCCCTTCCAGATGCTCATGTGGGTGTGCATACCGGAACCGTTGTCGCCGAAGAGGGGCTTGGGCATGAAGGTGACCGTGTGGCCGTGCTTGTAGGCCACGTTCTTGATGATGTACTTGAACCACATGAGCTGGTCGCCCATCTTGAGGAGCGGGGCGAACCGCATGTCGATCTCGGCCTGACCGGCAGTGGCCACCTCGTGGTGCTGGCACTCTACGTGGATGCCGATCTTCTGCATGGTGAGCACCATCTCGGTGCGCAGATCCTGGAACTTGTCAGACGGCGGAACCGGGAAGTAGCCCTCTTTGTGGCGCGGCTTGTAGCCCAGGTTGGGGCACTCTTCGCGGCCGGAGTTCCAGATGCCCTCGATGGAGTCGATGAAGTAGAAGGAGTAGTTGGACGCGGTGTCGTAGCGGATGTCGTCGAAGATGAAGAACTCGGCCTCGGGACCGAAGTAGGCCACGTCGCCCACGCCCGTGCTCTTGAGGTACTCCTCGGCCTTCTTGGCCACGTAGCGCGGATCACGGGTGTAGGGCTCCTTGGTGATGGGGTCGAAGACGTTGCAGATGAGGGTGAGGGTCGGGACCTCGAAGAAGGGGTCCATGACCGCGGTGTCCGGATCGGGCACGATGATCATGTCGCTCTCGTGGATCTCCTGCCAGCCGCGGATGGAGGAGCCGTCGAACCCGAACCCGGCCTCGAAGGACTCTTCGGTCAACTCTTCGATGGGCACGGAGAAGTGTTGCCACATACCGGGGAAGTCCGTGAAACGAAGGTCAACCATCTTGGCGCCGTGCTGCTTGGCAAATTCGAGAACTTCCTTGGGTGTCATAACCTAACCTCCTTTTTTAGTGTGATTTTTGTCCGACTTTCCCTGAGACAGGGGTCTCGGTACCTTCTGGAGCACAAAGCTCGGTAAGCAACCTTTCAAGGTAAGTTTTGAGCTCCGGCAGCTCTTCCTCGGCGAGCTTCTCCCCCTCGAGCGTGCGCACGTAGAAGACGTCGGAAGCCAGATCCGCCCGGTTGGAGATGAAGGCCCGCTGGATGTCGAGCGGCCAGCTCGAAAGCGCCTTGGCCAGGAAGTAGAGGAGCCCCAGGCGATCCGGGGCGAAGATCTCGACGATGGTGAAGAAGTCCGACTGGGTGTTGTCTATGTTGACCGTGATCTCCGGGCTCTTTTGCGGTTTCTTGATGGCGCAGACGAGGGGCTTGATCTCCCGCACCAGGGTCTCGAGATCGAGTTTTCCGGAAAAAACCTTGCTCAGAGTCTCTTCCACTTCGGGCCACCAAACCTCGCCGTAGGGACCGGCCACCTCAAAAATATCGAGCGCCGTTCCATCGGTAAAGGTAAAGATGCGGGCCGAGCGGATGTCGAGATGATGGATGGCGAAGGCCCCGGTGAGGTCGGCGAAGAGCCCCGGACGGTCGCGCGTGATGATGGTCAGCCGATAGTGGCCGTTCAAGCGCTTCACCTTGAGGCGAAACAGCCCGCCGCCCTCGCGGAACTCGCGCACGAGCTTGAGTTCCTCCTCGATCTCCGGAAGGGGGGCGTGCACCAGGTAGCACGGAGGGAGGATCTCCACCAGGTCTCCGAAGCTTTCGCGCAGGGCCTCCTCCCTGGCGAGGAGCTCGTCCCGAAGCTCCTGCTTGGCCAGGTCTCCCTCGGCCAGGAGCTTGGCGGCCTTCAGGAAGAGCTCCTTGATGAGGGCGGCCTTCCATTCGTTCCAGGCCGAGGGGCCGGTAGCGCGCGAATCGGCCACGGTGAGATAGTAGAGCCGGGTGAGATGCCCCACGTCGCCCATCTCCCGGGCGAAGTCCGTGACCACCTTTTCTTCGGTGAGATCGCGTCTTAAGGCCGTCTCTACCATGAGGAGATGGTGCGCCACCAGTCTTCCCACGTTCTGGGCCTCTTCTTCCGAAAACCCCAAACGCAGGGCAATTTCCCGGGCCTTCACCGCCCCGGTCTTCGCGTGACCCGGGCCCAGCCCCTTGGTGATGTCATGCAAGAGACCTGCCAGGAAGAGGACCTCCTCGTTTTCCACCTGATCCCAGAACTCCGGCTCTTCCTCCCGGAGCTTGGTTAGTTCGTGTACGGTAAGAAAGAGATGTTCGTCAAGGGGATGGACGTGGTAGACGTCGAACTGGGTGAGCCCGAGCAGGCGCTCGAACTCGGGCAGGATGTAGAGGAGAACGCCCGTGTCGCGCAGGCTCTTGAGGGCCAGATAGGCGTAGGGCTTGGTTAACAATTTTGTGAAAATACGGCCCTCAAACCCCGAAAAGTCTTTGAGGGGCGTGCGTTCCTTGAGGAAAGACCGGGTGAGATGATGGAGCTTGAGCCCGGTCTCGGCCTGGTAGAGAAAGATCTTCAAAAGATATGACGGGTCTATCAGGGCCTGCTCCCGGAAGGAGAGGTGGATGCGGCCGGAGAGGATCTCGAGCCCCGGCATGAGCTCGCGGCGTTCGGTGGGGCTCTTGCCGAAGACCATCTCCACGTGGTCGAAAAGGGCCTCGGTCTCCTCGCGGATGATGGTCATGGCCCGATAGACGCGGGCCATGAAGCGCTCGGTGGCCTCCTCCGGGTCTATCCCGAAGCCCATCTTCACCGCGAGCGTGGGCTGATACTCGAAGTAGAGGCGGTCTTCGCGCCGCCCCGCCAGGAGATGGAGCTCGTCGCGCACGCGCATGAGGAAGTCGCGCGCCTGCTTGAGGCTCCGCCGCTCCTCGCGCGTGATGAGCCCGGCGCGCTCCATGTCCGAGAGGCCCTTCAGGCCGAAGAGGATGCGCACCACCCAAAGGATGAAGTGATAGTCTCTCAGCCCGCCGATGCCTTCCTTGAGATGCGGCTCGAGGAGATAGGTCTCCTCTCCGTAGCGCTTGACGCGCTCCTCGCGCGCCTCTTTGAGCTTCAGGAAGATCTCCTGGCGGCGGCCGGAGATGATCCGCTCCTCAAAGAGCGAGAGGAGCTTTTCGAAGAGCTGTCTCGAACCGGCGAGATGCCTCACCGAAAGGAGGGCCGTCAGGAAGGAGAGGTCGCGCAGGGCGTCGGCCAGCACCTCCTCGATGGTGCAGACCCGATAGCCGACTTCGTAGCGACGGTCCCACAGGGCGTAGGTCACCTTCTCCACGGCCTCGGTAAGGACCTCTTCGGGTAGGTCCTGATGGAGGAAGAGGAGATCCACGTCGGAGTAGGGGGCAAGCTCCTTTGCCCCGTAGCCCCCCACCGCCACCACGGCCAGGGGCTTCCTCTTGAGCCCCTTGGGAAAGCACTCCTTGACGAGGCGATCCACCTCCCGCACCCTGTCGCGAGAGGTAGATCGCTCGTTGGCCACGGGTGTCACCCCAGGCTGGGCCATGCTAGATGGCCTCCCGACCCCGTTCGCCGGTACGGATACGGATGGCCTCTTCCACCGGCAGGATGAAGATCTTTCCGTCTCCGATCTTGCCGGTGCGGGCGCTCTTGATGATGGTCTCGACCACCCGGTCCACCTGGTCGGCCTCGACCACGAGTTCGATCTTGATCTTCGGGAGAAAGTCCACCACGTATTCGGCACCGCGGTAGATCTCCCGATGGCCCTTCTGGCGGCCAAAGCCTTTGACCTCGCTCACCGTCATGCCTTTGATGCCGATCTCCGCCAGCGCTTCCTTCACCTCTTCGAGCTTAAAGGGTTTGATGATGGCCTCGATCTTTTTCATGAACACCTCCCGTGTTTGTTGTGGGGCTTTAATTCAAGAACGATGCCGTCCTCCAAAAGCCCGGCGAGGACCCCAAAAACCGTCCTCCTGCGCCTCAGAACCCCTCCAGGGAGAGGGGACCGGGCAGAGATTTTTTACATTTCTGTGAAAAATCACGCCCAGTTTTAACAACTTTGTCAAAATCTTTGGGCTGGGCCTCTTCGATGCGCAGGACCATGCCTTCCACGAAGACGTGGGGTTCCGGCGTGGACTGGCGGTGATGGAGGGAAAAGAGATAGGCGTTTTCGAGGAGATCGGTCTTCAAGAGGGGCAGGCAGGCCCGCTTGAAGACCTCGGTCTGGATCATGTTGAGCACCTCAAAGGCCTTGAGATCCGGAAGCCCCGTGGTGGCGGCCTCGGCCGTGGGGCGCTTCTCGAGAAGGGGCCAGATCTCGAGCCGTCTCCTGGGGATGGAGCCCACGAGGGTGATGAAGTTCACCGGCTGAAACTTCCTCTTGCGCGGGAAGCGATAGTAGAGGCGGCCCTCTTCGTCGAAGAGGATCTCCTTGAAGGCGAGCGTGCGCCCGAAGCCCGGAAAGGAGACGTTGAAGCGCAGGCCCACGTCAAGGAGGGTGACCTTCTTGAGCCGCGGCGGGTCCGGAAAGAGGGTCGGCCCCTCGGAGAGGCGGAAGACCTCGAGCAGATGCCGCCAATAGTTCTCGGTGAGGAGCTCCTGCTGGCGGAGGAGGACCGCCACCTTTTGGGTGAGTTCGTCAATGGTGCGCTTCTGGGTGCGCCGGGAAAGGCGCCGCAGATACGCCTGGCGATGCTCGCGGAAGGATTCCGGATTGCGTTCGAGATCAAGGGCCTCAAAGGCCAGGTTGAGCTCAACCGCCCGTTCCTTGGCCCCGGTCCGCAGGTCGGGATGATAGGCCCGCTGCAAGGCGCGATAACAGGCCTTGACCAGGCCGTAGAGGGCCTCGTCGTCGAGGTCCCGCACCATCTCCGGAGATATGCCCAACACTTCGAAAGGGTTTCGTGTCATAACGCCCCCAGTTTACCCGGCGAGCCCCCCTCTCTTCAAGGAATCGGCCCGCGCGGGCGCGGAAAGGAAATTCCTTGTCTCCTCTTCGGGCCTCTGTTAAGAGAGCCAAGAAAAGGAGTTCGCCATGGGTTTTCGTGGAGACTTTTCCGCCACCCTCATCGGGAGCTTCCCCGGCCGGGATCATCGTCAGGCCGTCTCCCTCATCCTCGAGCATTGCCCGGAGGTGCCGTGCTGGCCCCAGCTTCCCGCCTATCCGCAGGAGGGAATGCTCGTCCAGTTTTCGCGCGGGCTCCCGGGGTTCGATCCGCAGAGTCTCACCCTCGACCCCACGACCCCAGACTTCGAGAGCGAGATGCTCGCCTTCTACGAAGAATACATGGCGGTAGAGGAGGGGAGGAAATCCCTTTCCGAGAGCCTCTTCGCCCAAAAGCCGGAAGAAGTCCCCGGGCTCTTCGCCCTCCTCGAAGCCCTTGAGGACGGTAAGGCCTCCCCGCGGGCGGTCAAGGGCCAGATCACCGGCCCCTTCACCCTGGCCACCGGGCTCAAGACGCCGGACGGCCGGGCCGTGTTCTACGACCCGAACCTGCGCGACCTGGTGGTCAAGCTCGTGGCCATGCGCGCGGCCTGGCAGGCGGAAAGGCTTGCGAAAATCGGCGTGCCGGTGATCCTCTTCCTCGACGAGCCGGCGCTTGCGGGGTTCGGTTCCTCGACCTTCGTCGGGGTCTCGCGCGAAGAGGTCTCCGCCGCCCTTTCCGAGGTGGCGGAAAAGGTGCGCGCCGCAGGCGGTCTCCCCGGCACCCACGTCTGCGCCAACACCGAATGGGACCTTTTGGTCGAGGCCGGGCTTTCGGTCATCAACTTCGACGCCTTCGACTATCTCGACCGCTTTCTGCTCTACGCCTCCACCCTCGGGGATTATCTCCGTCGCGGGGGCCTCCTGGCCTTCGGCATCGTGCCCACGCTCAAGCCCGAGGCCCTTGAGGCCGCAGAGGCCGAAGGGCTGAGCCAAAGGGTAGGGGAGGCCCTGGGCAGGCTTTCCGCCGAAAGCGGGGTGGATGAGGAAACCGTGGCGCGGGCCTCCCTCATCACCCCCAGTTGCGGAATGGGCACTCTTGGGGAAGACTTGGCCCAGAGGGCCCTGGTGCTCACGAAGCAAGTGAGTCAGTTGCTCAAGGAAAGATATGGCCTTTGATCTCGAACCCGAACGCGAAAGACTCATCCCGGACACGAGTGTCTTCACCAACCCCGACGTCTATCGGGAGTTTGGGCAGAGCCCGGAGGAGGCCTTCGTCAACTTCCTGGAGCTCGCCGCGAGGGCCCCGCACGTAAGGGTTTACATGCCGGCCTCGGTCTACGAGGAGCTCAAGAAGATGCTCAAGAAGGTCAAGGTCCCGCCGCGGGCGCGGGCGGTCTTTCGCGTCAAGTCCCCCAAGAAGTACGAGATCCAGATCCCGGCCTTCCTGCTCTACGAGCTCATAGACGACCTGCGACAGCGCATCAACAAGGGGTTGCGCGTGGCCGAAGAGGCCGTGCGGGCCTCGGCCCAGAAGAGCCCCGACGAGATCATCAACGCCCTGCGGCGCAAGTACCGCGAGGCCCTGCGGGAAGGGATCGTGGATTCCAAAGAAGACATCGAGCTCATCCTCCTCGCCCTGGAGCTCGACGGGCTCCTACTCTCCGCGGATCGGGGCATCCTCGCCCTGGCCGACAAGCTCGGCATCCGCTGGGTGCCGCCCGAAGAGATCCGCGAGACCCTCGAAGGCCTGGTCTTCAACCCCTGAGAGAAGGTATCCATAAATTGTTGCCTTCCTATGGGGCTTCCTGATATTATGCCCCCGACGGGCGGGCAATCTTGTCCGCCCGTTTCTTTTTGACGCCACTTTTGGTCCGAGAAATGCGCATAGCCCTTTTCTTCAGGCCCGAAAACGGAGAACTTCTCCTCCCCGTCCACTACAACCATCTGGTGCAGGGCTTCATCTACGCTTCGTTAGATGAAGCGCTTGCCCGCTTCTACCACGACCGGGGTTTCAACTACGGCAAGAGGCGCTTCAAGCTCTTTACCTTCTCGCGCCTCCTGTGCAGGGAAAGGCGCTTCCTGCGCGAGACGAGGGAGATAGCCCTTCGCGGGCGGGTCTGCCTCAAGATCGGGGCCGTGGACGAAAGGCTCCTTGAGTCTCTGGCCACGCATCTGGTGCGCCGGGGGCGCTTTCGTTTGGGAGAAAACACCTGCGAGCTCGAGGCCGTGGAAGTGGAGATGCCGGTTGAGGCCGAGGGACCCGTGGTGGTGCGGGCCATTTCCCCCATCACCACCTAC
>JAADCO010000053.1 GCA_013154385.1 Thermodesulfobacteriota bacterium | reverse complement strand
ATGGCCTCACCCCGGACGAACTTGCTCGCGCCGTCCATGGCCCCGTAGAACTCGGCCTCCTTGGCGATCTCCTCACGCCTCCTCTTGGCCTCGGCCTCGTCTATGAGCCCGGCGTTGAGGTCGGCGTCAATGGCCATCTGCTTTCCGGGCATGGCGTCCAGGGTGAAGCGGGCCGCCACCTCGGCGATGCGCCCGGCACCCTTGGTGATGACCACGAAGTTGATGATGACCAGGATGGCAAAGACAATGGCGCCGACGACGTAGTTTCCGCCCACCACGAATTGCCCGAAGCTCTTGATCACGTGTCCGGCAGCCGAGGGGCCCTCGTGTCCGTGGAGCAAGATGAGCCGCGTGGAGGCCACGTTCAGCGAGAGCCGGAAAAGGGTGGTCACCAGGAGAAGCGCCGGAAAGGCGGTGAAGTCAAGGGGCTTGCTGATGTACATGGACATGAGGAGGATGGCGAGCGCCACGGTGAAGGAGAGGGAGAGCAGAAAGTCCATGAGGTAGCGCGGCAGAGGAATGACCATGATGGTGAGGATGCCCACCACCCCTGCCGCCACCACGAGATTGGTGGGATCCACGGAAATAACTCTTCCTATGGGCAACGCTTTCTCCGCCATCAGTTAACCTTCCCCTTCAAGCGATAGACGTAGGCCAGGACCTCGGCCACGGCCTGATAGAGTTCCGCAGGCACGTATTCGCCCACCTCCACCTCCCGGAAGAGGGTCTGGGCGAGAGGCGGGTTCTCCACGATGGGCACGTCGTGGGCCTCGGCGATGGCCCTTATCTTCTGCGCCATGAAGTCCGCTCCCTTGGCGAGCACCTGCGGGGCGGGCATCTCCCCCATTTCGTATTTCAGGGCCACGGCCAGATGCTCCGGGTTGGTGATGACCACGTCGGCCTTGGGCACTTCGGCCATCATCCGCCTCTGGGCCATGCTCCGCTGAATCTGGCGGATGCGGCTCTTGACCCAGGGGTCTCCTTCGGTCTGCTTGAGCTCTTCTTTGAGCTCTTCGCGCGTCATGCGGAGCTGTCTCTCCGTCTCCCAGCGTTGGAAGAGGAAGTCGAGCAGGGCCAGCACCAGGAGGGCGATGAGGGTCTTGATGACCAGGGAACGCGCCAGCAGGAAGAGCTCGCGGGAGATGGACTCCACCTCCTGGCCGGCCAAGAGGAGCACCCTTTCCTTCGAGCCGTCTATCACCAGCCAGGCCACGAAACTGATGATGGCGATCTTGAGCACCGACTTGAGCAACTCCACCAGCGAGGGGATGGAAAAGAGCTTCTTCACGCCCTCAAGGGGATGGATGCGCTCCCACTTGGGAGAGAGGGCCTCCCAGGCGGTCACGCCTCCGACCTGGAGATAGAGGGCGAGGAAGGCCAGGAGCGAGACGATGACCGTCACCGGCAGGAGGGCGGAAAGGCCCATCTTCACCGAGAGCCAAAAGAGCCCCTCTGCGCTCTTCAGGTCGAAGACCGGATGCGAGAAGCGCAGGAAATGGCGATAGACCAGGAAGAGCTGGGTCAGCATGTAGCTCCCTCCGAGAAGAAAGGCCAGCACCCCTCCGGAAAGCACCGCCACCGCGGCCACTTCCCGGCTCTTGGCCACCTGTCCCCGGCGTCTGGCTTCTTCGCGTCGCCTGGGCGTAGGCTCTTCCGTCTTTTCCTGGAGGCTCTCTTCGGGCATCAATGACCTCCAAAGGCCCGCATGATAAAGGGCAAGGACCTCACGGCCTCCCCGTAAGCCGGCTCAAGCACCCGACCCAACACCTGGAGCGTGAGGCCGAAGAAGAAGAGCCCCACGCCGATGGTCAGCGGAAAGCTGATGATCATCACGTTCACCTGGGGAACGAAGCGCGAGACGATCCCCATGGCGATCTGGATCAGAAGGAGAATGGCCATGGCCGGAGCAAGGATCCTTATCGCCAGCCGAAAGATGTCTTCGCCCTGAAGGACCAGGAGATGGAAGACCTCCTTCGAACCCTTCAGGGTGCCCGGCGGAAACACCTTGAAACTCTCGCCCAGGGCCAGGAAGAAGTAGTGATGGATGTCGAAGACCAAAAAGAGGAGGAGGGCCACGAGATAGGCCATCTGGGCGAGCACCGGGGCCTCCACTCCGGTGGCGGGATCAATGACGTTGGCCACCCCAAAGCCCATCTGAAACCCGAGCAACTGACCGCCGAACTGGACCCCGGCAAAGACGAGACGCACGAGAAAGGCCATGGAGAGCCCGAGCAGGGCCTCCGGCACGCAGAGAAGGAGGAACTCCCACGCCGTAGCGGGCATTTTCGTCCGCCCTACGGCCAGGGGCGTGAGGATGAGGGCGAGCACCAGGATGGAGGCGGCCTTGATCATGGGCGGGACCAGACGGCTCCCGAAGACCGGGAGAAAGGCCACCAGGAAGCCCACCCTCACCAGCACGAGGGCAAAGACCGCAGCGTATTCCGCGAGATAAGCGTAAAAATCGAGCTTCATTTGATGAACCTCGGCAAGTCCAGGATCAAGTGCTCGGTAAAGGTGATCATCTTGCGCATGATCCAGGGAAAAGACACCAGGAGCGCCAGGAGCACGGCGACGATCTTGGGCACGAAAGTAAGGGTCATCTCCTGGATCTGGGTCACGGCCTGAAAGATGCTGATCACGAGCCCCACCACCAGCCCGGCGAGCAACATGGGCATGGAGATGAGAAGCGTAAGTTCGATAGCCTCTCTGGCCAGTCCAACCACCGTGTTTTCCGTCATCTGAAAAACCCCCTAGTAAAAGCTCCTCACCAGGGAACCGATGAGGAGGTTCCAGCCGTCCACCAGGACGAAAAGCAGTATCTTCATGGGCAAAGAGACCATGATCGGGGGCAGCATCATCATTCCCATGGAGAGAAGGACGCTGGCCACCACCATGTCGATGATCAGGAACGGGATGTAGAGCAGGAACCCGATCTCGAAGGCCGAACGCAGCTCGCTGATCATGAAGGCCGGGATCAACGTGAGGGTGCGCACGTCCTCTTTGGTCTCCGGGCGCTGATCACCGGCCAGCCTGACCATCAGCGCGAGGTCCTTTTCGCGCGTGTTGCGAAACATGAATTCCCGAAAGGGTTTGATTGCGTCCCTGAAGAACTCGGCTTCGTCTATTTCTCCCGCCAGGTAGGGAGAGAGCCCCTTTTCGTAGGCCTCTTTGAAAACGGGGGCCATGATGAAGAAGGTGAGGAAAAGGGCCAGGGCGATGAGCACCTGGGTGGGAGGAGTCTGTTGGGTCCCGAGGGCGTGGCGCAGCAGAGAAAAGACCACCGCCAGCCGGGTAAAGGAAGTCACCATGAGGAGAAGGGCCGGCGCCACGGAGAGAATCGTAAGCAGGAGGAGAATCTGGAGGACCACCGCCACCTGCTCCGGCCCCTTGGCTGGCTCAAGCCCGAGCTTCACCGTGGGCAGAGTAAGGGCCAGGGCGTTTCCGGCCTGAAAGAGGAAGAAACTAACGAGCAGGGTGATCCTCATCCTTCTTTCCCTCCAGCTTGCAAATGAGTCTTGGTCCCCCTTCTCCCAGACCGATGAGGATCTTCTCCCCCAGGACCTCAACCAGGGCCAACTGAGACTTGTAGGTAAGCGGCCTCACGGCCTTCACCTTGATGCTCTCCCCGAGCGGCCCCTGGGTGCGGGCTCTGAGGCGCCTCACGGCCCAGCTGGCCAGGACCAGAAGGCCGCACAGAAAGAGCACCAGACCGATGACTTGTAAGTAGAGACCAACGCTCATGAGCCGAGTTGCCTGATCCTTTCCTGCGGTGAGATGATCTCGGTCAGGCGCACGGCAAAGCGGTCGTTGACCACCACCACCTCACCGCGGGCCATGAGCCTCTGGTTCACGTAGATCTCCGCCGGTTCTCCGGCGAGCTTGTTGAGCTCGATGATGGAGCCCTGAGAGAGCTTCAGCAGGTCGTTGATGATCATCTTGGACCTCCCGATCTCCACGGAGATCTCAAGCGGGATGTCCAGGATGAAATCGAGGCTGGGATGCCCCTCTCCGCTGCTGCCCTTGGCGGTGAACTCCTCGAACTTCGGGGCCTCGGCCTGAGGAGCGGGCTCCTCCGGCTTCTCCTCGGCTTCGGCCTTCTGCGCGGCCTCGGCCTCCTTGGCCTCCTTCAGCGCCTCTTCCCACTGCGCCAGGAGATCCGCCTCGGCGTCTCCCAGGTTCTCCGTCTCCTGGTCCGCCGCCTGGGACTCGGCCTCCGCCGCTTCCTCCTGCGGCTTCTCCTCGGCTTGAGACCCCTCTTCCTGTTGCTGATTGAGCAAGGCGTCTATGTCGTCCTGGCGAAGTTCTTCCGACATGCTCTACTCCTCTCTTACAAAGTCGATGACGCGAATGGCTTTGTGTCCCCGGTAGAGACCGAGCTCCCCGAGGATCTTCTTGAGTCCGGCGATGTAGACCGGAAGCGGTTCGTCAATTTCGGTGTCCAGCTGGATGATGTCTCCCACGGCGAGATCGAGGAGTTCGCGACCGGTAACCTGGGCGGAACCGAGAGGGACCTGGAGTTCCACGGCCACCGAACGGATGATTTCCTCAAGCTGCTTGCGCCAGAAGGGATCGGCATCTTCGTCGCTCTGAAAGGGCGAATAGAGCTTGCTCTTCACGGGCTGGAGGGTGCCCAGGCCGTAACAGATGAGGAGCTCTCCCTTCAGGTCTTCGAGTTCCAGGCTGAAGTTGCAGACCACCACCGTTTCATCCGGTTGCAGGACGCGGGCAAACTGGGGATTGATCTCGCTGCGCACGTACTGGGGTTTGACGGGATGTATTCCGCGCCAGGCTTTTTCCAGCTCCTGGAGGGCGGCTTCGACCACCCGGCGGATGAGACGCTGCTCGATGGTGGTGAATTCGCGGCCTTCCACCCTGGTCATCCGGCGCCCCGTTCCCCCCAGGAACCGCTCCACGAAGGCAAAGACCAAGCGGCTCTCGATGTTCAGGAGACACTGCCCGCGCAGGGGTTCGAGACGAAAGAGATGGAGCGAGGTGGGCACGGGAATGCGGTTGAGAAACTCCTTGAAGCGCTCCATCTTCAAAGGAAGGGCCACGATGTCCACCACTTCGCGCAACATGGAAGAGAGCGTGCCGCGCAGACCGCGCGCAAAATAGTCATTGACGACCTCAAGCCCCGGCACCTTGAGACGGGCGGCAATGGTGTAGTTGCGGAAGTCAAAGGGCTTGATGTCCTCTTCCGCGTACGCCGGCTCCTCCGGCGTCGTGTCTACCGCCCCTTCGTCAATGCCGCTTAAAAGGGCATCAATCTCTTCTTGGGAGAGAATCTCGCCCATAATCCCCTACTGCACCACAAATTGCGTGAAATAGATGTTTTTGATGCTGTTTGGACCCAGGAGCTCGTTCAACTTGCGGATGAGTTCCATCCTGAGCTCCATCTTCCCTTCGGGAGAGAGCATTTCCTCGACGGTCTTGCTCGACAGCACCATGATGATGGCGTCGTTTATTTGCGGAATGCGCTCGTTGGCCTTCTGGTAGACCTCGTCGTTGCGAAACTCCAAGGTGATCTTGGCCCGCAGATAGCGATGCCCCGTGGGATCAGCCAGATTGACGATGAAGGGATCGAGCTGGAGAAAGGGGCCTACTTCCGGTTCGGGTGGCTCCGGGGGAGCCTCTTCCTCTGGAGGGGGCTCACTCCCGGCAAAGAGGAAGAAGTAGGCCCCCCCTCCGATCCCAGCCAACAGGACGACGCCGATAATGATGATGAACAGGAACTTCTTTCCGCCCTTTTTGCCTTCTTCTTTTCCTTTTTCCTTCTCCGCCATGAAGCACCTCCGTGCACGAATATGGATAGCAAGTGAAGTGCCAGGAGGAGGGCGCGCCTTTTTCCCGGTCAGGACGAAGGACGCGCCTCGTGGCGGGAAGGTGGTCCCTGAGCGTGTCAGATTATTGACGAAAGTCTTTTGACGCTTCCAGGCGGAGGAGAAAACGCTTGACTTCCAACCCGCCGGAAAAGCCACCCAGGCCGTGGACACCGACGATTCGATGACAGGGGATGAAGATGGGGAGGGGATTGTCGCCCAGGGCCCGGCCCACGGCGCGGAAGGCCCGCGGGCGACCTATCCTTTGGGCCAACCAGCCGTAGGTGCGCGTCTCTCCGTAAGGGATCTCGCACAGGGCCTCCCAGACCTTGAGCTGAAAGGGAGTGCCCAGGGGCTTTAATGGATAGGAAGGATTTTGCTCCCGCCCCTCGAGGTAGGCGGCCAGCACTTCCTCCAGGGAGGAAACCAGATGGCGCGGGGCCCCTTCAGGGGAGAGGGGGCCTAAAAAGCGCTCCAGCCGAGACCACGCCCGGGGTGACGGGTGGTGGCCGAAACCCAAAAGCAGGAGCCTTCCCGCACTGTTCCACAGGGCAAAAAAGGGCTGGCGTCCCACCCGCAAACGGGCTTCGAAAAATTTTTCTTCTTTTTTTGAGAAATTTGTCATAGTATTGGGCAACACGGTTGATTAAGGGGAACAACTCGCAGATATTACCTGCCCTTTGGAAAAATTGGGTTTTAACCGGATGGAATCAAAACCATGGCACAGAGGGGACGCAAAAGAAGAGACACACCGTCGGTAGTGGCCCGGGAGATCCTTGAAGTCCTTGACGATCAGGGACAGGTCATTGCGTTGCTTCCGAGGGGGGAGATCCATCAGCAGAGGTTGAGGCATCGTTCCGTCCACGTCTTTCTCTTCGATCCCAAGGGGAGACTTTATCTCCAGAAGAGGGCCATGAGCAAGGACGAAAATCCGGGATTATGGGACTCCTCGGCAGCCGGACACGTGGGCCTGGGAGAACCATATTCTGTAGCCGCGCGCCGGGAGCTACACGAGGAATTGGGGCTCCTTTGCAATCTGCTCGAAGTGACCCAGGTGGAGGCCTGTGAGGAAACGGGCTGGGAGTACGTGGCCCTCTTCGTGGGGGTCACCAACCGTGAGCCGCGCCCAGATCCTTACGAAATCGAAGAGGGACGTTTCTTCGAGATCGAGGAGATCAACCGTCTCCTCAAGGAAAGACCCGAGGACTTCACCCCGGCCTTCCGGCTCCTCTGGGACTTATATCAAAAACTCGGGGCCCCCAAACCAAAGGAAGCTTAAAGAGAGAGCCCAAAATTCCGGGCCACGGCCTCGATTTGAGCCCATTCTCCGCGCTTGATCCAAAGGGGAATGGGCAAGAGGGCCAATTGTTCAAAAATTTGACGTCTTTCCTCCTCGGGAAGGTCGCGGGAGAGGATCTCCCGCCGCCAGCGCGCCATCAGTTCCAGATAGTCGGCGTACTCCGGGCCGAAGAGCTCCTCCAGGGTCTCCCTCAGGCGCCGGGCAAGAGCCGGACTGGCGCCGGACGTGGAGATGGCCAGCGAGAGCCGGCCCCTCCTGATCACCGAGGGAACGATGAAGTTGGATCTTTCCGGCTGATCCACCACGTTTAGCAAAAGCCCCCTTCTTTCGGCCTCCGAGACCACCTGCTCCTGCACCGCGGGGTTGTTGGTCGCGGCGACCACCAGGAAGGCCCCTTCGAGATCTCCCTCCTGATAAGGGCGCTGGATTAGCTCTATCTTTCCTTCCCGGGCCAATTCTTCTATCTCCGGGAGGACCTCCGGGGCGATGACCACCACCCTGGCCCCGCAGGAAAGGAGAGACTTTATCTTGCGAAGGGCCACCTTTCCGCCTCCTATCACCACGCACCTCTTTTGCTCGATGCGGAGAAAGATGGGATAATACGCTTCCATGAAAACCCCCTTGCGGCCCGAAGAACTAGCCCGTTACCTGGATCATACCCTACTCTCTCCCGTGGCGACTACCCGGGACGTGGAGAAGTTCCTCGAGGAAGCACGCCGCTACGGGGTAAGGGCGGCCTGCGTCTCCCCCACCTTCGTGCCCCTCGCCCGCGAAAAGCTCAAGGGCTCAAAGGTCAAGGTCTGCACGGTGGTGGGGTTCCCCCTGGGGTTTCAGCTCACTTCCACGAAGGCCCATGAAGCCGCCGAGGTGGTAGCCGCCGGGGCCGAGGAGATAGACGTGGTCATCAACCTGCGCTGGGTCAAAGAAGGGCGCTTCGAGTTCGTCGCCGGGGAGATGGGCGAAATACTTGCGGCGGCCCCGCAGGCGGTGGTCAAGGCCATCATTGAATGCGGCTATCTCACCGACGAGGAGAAGGTCCGGCTGGTGGACGTCTTGGCCGAAACCGGCGTCCATTACGTAAAGACCTCCACGGGCTTCGGCCCTTCGGGAGCGACGGTGGAAGACGTGAGGCTGCTTGCGGAGCGGGCCGCAGGGCGCATCAAGGTCAAAGCCGCAGGCGGCATTCGCACCCTGGCCCAGGCCCTGGCCCTGATCGAAGCCGGGGCAGACGTCCTGGGCACGAGTCGCGCCGTACAAATATTGAAGGAAGCCGAAGCCGCCTGGAAGCAGAAGGACGAAACCGCTTCGTCCCCGGAAGACGAGGCCCCGGAAGAGGTGGAGATATTCGTTGACGGGGCCTGCCTGGGGAACCCCGGGCCCGGGGGGTATGCGGCCATCCTGCGCCTTAAGGGCCGAGAGAAGGTCATCACCGGCGGGGAGAACGACACCACCAACAATCGCATGGAGCTCATGGCCGCCATCAAGGGGCTTGAGGCCCTAAAGAGGCCGGTGAAAGTGCGCCTCTACACGGATTCCCGCTATCTCCGGGACGGTATCACCAAATGGCTCCCGCGCTGGGAGCGCAACGGTTTTCGCACCGCCGCCGGAAAACCCGTCAAGAACCGAGATCTCTGGGAGAAGCTGGCCGCGCTGACCAAGAAGCACCGGGTGGAATGGTTTTGGATCCCCGGCCACAGCGGGCATGCGGAAAACGAAAGATGCGACTCCCTGGCGCGCAAAGAGGCCCAGAAACGGAAGAGACCATGAAGAAGATCCTGGTAGCCATCACCGGGGCCAGCGGAAGCCTCTACGCCCTATCCTTTCTGAAACTCATGAAGCGGCTTTCCGTCCCCACGGAGGTCATCGTCTCCCGCGCCGCCGAGGAGGTGTTTCCCCTGGAGACCGGGCTGGAGATCGCCGCGCTTTCCGAGCTCAGCGAACGGATCTATCGCGAAGACGAGATCTCCGCCCCACCGGCCAGTGGTTCGGCCCTCTACGAGGCCATGGTCGTCGTCCCCTGCACCATGGGGACCCTCGCGGCCATTGCCCACGGGTTCTCGAAGAACCTGGTCTCTAGAGCGGCAGACGTCATGCTCAAGGAAAGGCGCCCCTTGATCCTGGCCGTGCGGGAAACGCCCTTGAACCTCACCCATCTGCGCAACATGGTCCTGGCTGCGGAAGCAGGAGCCGTCATCTTCCCGGCCATGCCGGCCTTTTACCATCGCCCCCAAACCATCGAAGATCTGGTAAACTTCTTTGCCGCCAGATTGGCGGATTTTCTGGGATTCGACGTCCCGGAGCTCAAACGCTGGTCTGGAACGAGGTGAGAAAGTGTGGCGTAAGATCCGCATCCTCCTGGAAATGATAAAGTTCGAGCACACGATCTTTGCCCTGCCCTTCACTTTCACCGGGGCCTGTTTGGCTGCCGGGGGGCTTCCCTCTCTCAAGGATTCGCTCCTCATCCTGGGGGCCATGGTGGGGGCCAGATCCGCGGCCATGGTGTTCAACCGCATCGTTGACCTGCCGTTTGACGCCGCCAACCCGCGGACGAGCAACCGGCCCCTGGTCACCGGCGAAGTAAAGGCCATCGAGGCCTGGATCCTCTTCTTCGTCTCCGTGGGCGTGTTCTTTTTCTGCGCCTGGGCCCTGAACCCCCTCACGCTCAAGCTCTCTCCCGTGGCCCTGGCCGTGATCCTCGCCTACTCCTACACCAAGCGCTTCACCTGGCTCTGCCATCTGTTCCTCGGCCTGGCCATTGCCCTGGCTCCCCTGGGAGGATGGGTGGCGGTCAAAGGCACGCTCGAACCTCTGCCCTTCGTCCTGAGCGCGGGGGTGATCTTCTGGGTGGCAGGTTTTGACATCCTTTACGCCTGCCTGGACGAAGAATTCGACCGCCGGTTCGGTCTCCATTCCATTCCCGCGCGTTTCGGGAGACGCCGGGCCTTTGTCCTTTCCGCCTTGTGTCACGCGTTGGCCTTTGCCGCCTTCGTCCTGGTGGGGCTGATGGCCCATCTCTCCTGGTGGTACTATCTGGGCCTCTTCGTGACGCTCGTCCTCTTCGTGGCCCAGAGGCTGGTCATCAGTCCAGATGATCTCTCCCGCCTAAATCTTTCGTTTTTTACCTTTAATGGCGCCATAAGTGTGGTATTATTTCTAGGGACTGTGCTCGCCCTGCTCTTTAAGTAAGGGCGCAGGCCACCGATAAAAGGAGTGCCCGAGTGCACCGCCCGTGTTCGTTACACGAGCGGTGCTTTTCTTTATGGAATTTGCGGATGGAGGTTGGCTATGGAACGAATCCCCATGACTCGCAAAGGGTACGAAGACCTGCGCGAAGAGCTGCGTCGTCTCCAGACCACCGAGAGGCAGAAGATCATCAAGGCGATAGAAGAAGCCAGGGCCCACGGTGACATCTCGGAGAACGCCGAATACCAAGCAGCCAAAGAAAAACAAGCCCACATCGAAGGGCGTATCCAGGAACTCTCTGATCGTCTGGCCCGGGCCGAGGTGGTGGACCTTCCCAAGACCCCGCCCAGCCGGGTCCAGTTCGGCGTAAAGGTTACACTTCTCAACGTGGATACCGACGAAGAAGTCACCTACCGCCTGGTAGGACCTTATGAATCCGACGTATCCAAGGGCCTCATTTCGGTGACCTCCCCTCTGGGCCGCGCCCTCATCGGCCGAGAGGAAGGCGACGAAGTGGAGGTGCAGACACCGAAAGGGGTCAAGGTATACGAGATCCTGAAGATAGAGATCTAATGTCTCTTGACCCTGTTGACCAAAGACTGCTCGATCTCCTCCAGGAGGGCCTCCCCCTGGCCCCCCGTCCCTTTGCCCTCTTGGGGGAGAAACTGGGTCTTGACGAAGCCGAAGTGATCAAACGCCTGGCCTCCCTTAAAGAAAGGGGCATCCTGCGCCATCTGGGAGCAAGCCCGGACTCACGGCGCCTGGGTTTCGTCACCACCCTGTGCGCTGTCGCCGCGCCGGAGGAAAGGCGCGAGGAGATCGCCAGGCAGATCGCCTCCTGGCCTCAGGTCACCCATTGCTATCTCCGCCGGCATCGCCTGAACGTCTGGTTCACCCTGGTCGCCAAGAGTTTCGAGGAAGTGGAGAAGATCCTCAAGGAAATCGAGAGGGAAACGGGCCTTAAAGCCCGCCACTTCCCGGCCACGAAGATGTTTAAGCTTCGGGCGACTTTTCGACTCGCCGGCGATGCCAGAAAAGATAGCTGACCACCAACAAGAGGCAGAAGAGCACCAGGAGAAGCGAGGTCTTGTGGAGCCATCTCTTGAGGAGCGCCTCGTTTGAGCCCAGGAGATAACCCAGGGCCGCAAGCACGCTGACCCAGATGGCGGACCCAAGCGCCGTGTAGAAGGAAAAGAGCAAAAAGTTCATCCGTCCGAGCCCTGCGGGAAGGGAGATGTATTGCCTGATCCCCGGAAGCAGGCGCCCGACGAAGGTGCTGATGTGTCCGTGGCGCTCAAAGAAGCTTTCCACCTTTCGGAGGACTTCGGGGGTGAAGAAGAAGTAACGGCCCCAGCGAAGGGCCATCCTTTCGAGGACGGGACGCCCCAGCTTGAGGGCCAGGAAATAGTTGAACCAAGCCCCCAGCAGGCTTCCCAAGACCCCGCAAGCAATGACTCCCAGCAGGCTGAACTCGCCTTTGGAAGCCAGATAAGCCGCCGGGGGGATGATCACCTCGCTGGGAAAAGGAAAGAAAGAGGACTCAAGGGCCATCAGGACCACGATGCCCGGATAACCCAAACGCCCGATGGTCTCTAGGAGGAAATGGACGATCTGGTAAAACATGGAAGGGGGCCGCGACCGCGGCCCTTTGGATTCTACGCTCAGGAGAAGCGGGAACCCGTACAGGAGCTCCCGAAACCAGAACCAAAGCCACCAAAGCCGCCGCTTGACCGGCTGCTAAAGGTGGAAAGAAGTTTGCTCACCTTCTTGCTCCCGCAGCGCGGGCAACGAACGGTCTCCACGTCGCGAGAGGAAAAGCAAAGCTGCTCGAAGATCGAGCGGCAATCTTTACAAAGGAATTCGTAAATAGGCATGTTCTTCCGCCTCCGGTTTTCTACAAATTTAGACTCCTTATAAGATAGGCCATGCGGACGAGAAAACAAGAGGAAATCGTCATTTACACCCTCGGCACCAGCCAGCGGAGTCTTGAGGAATTTTTGGAAATTTTGGCCTTTTACCGCATAGAGCAGGTGGCAGACGTGCGCTCCTTTCCCTCAAGCCGGAGATATCCCCATTTCTGCCGCGAAGAGTTGGCCCAAGCCCTTGCGGCGGCGGGAATCCGCTATCTGTGGCTGGGCAAAGAACTCGGCGGCTTCCGAAAAGAGGGCTACGAAGCCTACACCCGCACCG
>JAADCO010000155.1 GCA_013154385.1 Thermodesulfobacteriota bacterium | reverse complement strand
ATGGCCGAGACAAGCGCCTCGGAAAAGCGCCAATGCTCGGCGATCAAGGCCCCGATCTCGGTGTGGGCGATCCCTACCTCCTGTTCCGCCTCCCAAAAGAAGTTCTCCTTGGCTTCCTGCACCGCCAGGACGTGGAGGAAATACTCCGGGAAGAAGACGGCCAGCGCGAGCCGCCCCAGGTCGTGCAGGAGGCCCGCGGTGTAGAGGGTCTCGGCGTCTGCGTAGTTTTCCTCCTTAGCGAGGAGAAAGGTGGCCCGCGCCACGCCCAGGGCGTGGATCCAGAGACGGGCGAGGTTGAACTTCTTGTAAGTGGCCTGCGGCTTCAGGAGATAGTTGAGGGCCGAGGCCAAAACCACGTTTCGCACCTCACCGAAACCAAGCCGCACGATGGCGTTCTGAAGATTGGTGATGGGTTGCGGCGGGGCGTAAAGGGGAGAGTTGGCCAGCTTCAGCAACTTGGCCGCGAGTGCCTGGTCCTCGGTGATTATCTTTTCGAGCTCCCCCGCCGAGGCCTCCCCTTCGATGGCCGAAAGGATCCGTTGACTCGTCTGAGGCAGAGTGGGCAGCTTGTCAATGCGCTTGAGGATGGCGTCCAGTTTTTCTTGATCCATAGGCACCCCTTGAACCTGTCTCCTTTTTCGGAATGCTCCGCCGCCAACTAAAAGAAAGGTTTTCAAGCTGCCCATAGTCCTCGCCGAAAAAGAAGACTGTCATGGGTACCATGATCGTTACCGACGAAAAAGCGCGGCAGCTCAAGGAGGTGCTCGATCGGCAGTTGCTGGCCATCGGGGTCTCTCTGGCCATCCTCATTGATGAAGCGGGAAACGTGATCGTTTCCGCCGGAAACGTCAACGGGGTGGATACCACGTCTCTCGCCGCCCTGGCCGCGGCAAACTTCGGAGCCACGGCTCAAATCGCCAAGCTCCTCGGGGAAGAGGACTTCTCCATCCTCTATCACAAAGGCAAGAAGGACAACATCCACTTCAGCAAGATCGGCATGGACTTTATCCTCGTCACGGTCTTCACCGACGATATCCCGTTGGGATTGGTTCGCCTGAGAGTCAGTCAGGTCGCCCAAGAACTACTTGATCTCTTAGCGGAGAACTGAGTTGTATGGCCTTAATCGATCTCAATCGCAAAGAAATCCACTGTAAGATCGTCTACTATGGCCCGGGGCGTTCGGGAAAGACGACCAATCTGTTCTATATCTACAACGCGGTCTCGGAAAAATATCGCGGGAAACTCCTCACCATCGAGACGAGGGGTGAACGCACCCTCTTCTTCGACCTTTTGCCCATCAATCTGGGGCAGATCCACGGACTGAACATCCGGCTCCAGCTCTACACCGTTCCCGGGCAGTCCCACTACCGCGCCACACGCAAGCTGGTGCTCAAGGGCGTGGACGGCATCGTCTTCGTGGCCGATTCCCTGCGCAAGCGGCGGGAGAAGAACATCGAAAGCCTCCTCGATCTCAAGAACAACCTGCGCGACTACGGCCTGGACCTGGCCCAGATCCCCCTGGTCTTCCAGTACAACAAGCGCGACCTGGTCACGGCCAACGTGCCCCTCCTCACCATCGAGGAACTCCAGGAAGACCTGAACAAAGAGCTCCAGGTTCCCTATTTCGAGGCCGCAGCCGCCAAAGGCATCGGGGTCTTCGAGACCCTCAAGGAAATAAGCAAAAGAACCGTCAAGTTCGTGGCCCGCAAATACGTCTTCAGTTCCGAAAAAGTGCGGGCCCAGGGAGGCGTCATATGAACCTGCCCACAGACAAAGACTTCGATCTGGCCGTAGAGAAGGCCATAGACGAGATCTTCGGGGGAGCCGAGGAAAAGACCGGCACCACGGTCGTCGAGGACGATTCCCTCAAGACCTCTCTTGAGCTCGAACCCCTCGAGCTCGAAAACAACCAGGAGTCCAAGGTCATAGACTTTCCCAACATCGACGAGCTGCTCGAAACGGACTCCAAGAAACCCGCCGAGGAACAGGGGCTCACCCAGGAAGAGCTGGAACGCCTGGCCGCCGCCGTGCTCAGCCTCGAATGGGAGCTCTCTCCCGAAACGGCCTTCGAGTTCCTCACCGTGCTCGAGGAGGCCAAGCAGAAAAGCGACCCCAAGCTGCACGAAATCTTCGAGCTCATGCACGAGGTCGGCACCTGGCTCAAGGAGCGCCCGGAGGAAGCGCGGCCCGAATGGCTCCACTTCCTCCATCAGGGCGTGGTGGCCCTCAACCTGGTCACCCTGCACGGCAAGGACGTGGGGCCTTACGTGGCCCATCTGAAAAAGGCCCTGAAGGCCCTCAAACAGGCCCCGAAGAGCCGTGAGGAAAAGCTCCTGAAGGATCTCCTGCGCCAGGTGACGGCGGATTATCAGCGTTTCATCCTCCTCGACTGGCTCTTCAGCCAGATCCCCCGCCTGAAGCCCTGGCAGGGCATCTGCCAGAAGTCTCTCCAGGAGATAGAGGCCCTGGTCCAGCAGCTACCCGAAGATCTGCGGCCAAACCTTGAAGAAATCGCCGAAAGCGCACGGAAGAGATTAAAGACGCGCAAGGCCACCCGTTCCGCCCCGAAAGACGGCACGCGCCAGGCCCCCAAGGAGCAGAGGGAAACGGCCAAGCTCCTTCCGCCCCCCTTCACCGAGGCCTACTTTTGCCGGCTCGGGGAAGAAAACATCGTCGTCCCGGCGGAACAGGTCTGCTACGTCGGAAAGTTCAAGGAATCCTGGCGTTCCCGTCTCGAAAAGGGTTTTCCCCTCAAGCTGATCCTCGGCTTCTGGGCCCACTTCTCCTTCATCAAGCTAAAAAACAAGCTCATGGGAGAGCTCGCCAAGAAGTCCGAAATCAAGCTCCGGAAGATGGTCCTTCCGGTGCTCAAGGAATCGCCCACAGGGGGCACCTTGCTCATCATCTGGAAGGACGGCGAAGGCGGAGTCCTCATCGTGGACGAAGCCGCTCCTCAGAGCATCCCCGAAGACGCCAAGTTCATCTCCGGGGAGAAAGGCTCCTTTCTGGTCGTCAAAGGACAAAAATTCCCGGTTGTTGAGGTAAGATGAACCCGGAAATCGAACAGGCCTTGAAGGAAGCGGAAATCTACGCTGAACAGGGCCTCATAGACGAGGCCATCAACGCCTATCAACTCATTCTGGAGAGCCTGAACGGCCAGGACCCGGAAATCGCCGAAAAGATCAAGGCCAGACTGCAGGAGCTCGAGGAGCTCAAAGAAGAAGAGGAACTGAGCGTCCAGCTCGACCTCGAAGGGGAGTCATCCCTTGAGGAGACGCTTCAGGAAGCCCAGGTCCTCAAGGAAGGGGGCTTCTACGAAGAGGCGCTCGAGCTCTTTCAGCGCCTGATAGACGAAGGCCATCAGGAACCCGAAGTCTATCGGGGACTGATCGAGACCTTGATAGCGCTCGAAAGGTTCGAAGAGGCCGAAACAGCCCTCAAGATGGCCCTGGAACTGCCCGGGCTCACCGTGGACGAGCAGGCGGCCCTCTATTACATGCTCGGGCAGATCTACGAAAAGCAGCAGAAGTTTGACGAGGCCCTCAAGGCCTACACCACCGCCCATCACTACAATTCCGCCTACGCGGACGTGGCCGAAAAACTCAAAACCCTCCAGGACCTCCAGCGCAAGTACGGGCGCTTCCAGCTCCTCTTCGCCCAGGGGCTCCTTACGGAGGAGACCTACGAAGAGGCCAAGAAAATGGCCGCCCAACAGGGCCACAGCGTCGAATACATCCTCACCGAACACTTCGGCATCCCCAAGGAGAAGATCGGGGAATCGCTTTCCCGATACTACGGATACCCCTTCATCGAGTTCGACGAGCTCAAGGTCGGGCCCAAACCCTCCTGCATCGAGGGGATCAAGGAGCACTTCTTCCGCCAAAACGTCTGCGTCCCCATCGGCGAGGAGAGCGACGGCCGCGTAATCCTCGCCATAGACGACCCTACGGACGCCCTGCGCCTGGACATGATCCGGCGCGTGCTCAAGGCCGAACAATTCGAGATCAATATCGCCATCCGGGAAGACATCTTTAAATTCATCGATTACTTCTACGGCAAGAGCGACTTCGACCTGCCCGAGGACCTCTGCGAGCTCGAGGTCGTGTCCGAAGAAAGCGACGAAGACATAAGCGAAGAAGAGCTGGCCGACAGCGTCGTCGTCCAGCTCGCCAACCACATCCTGGAAGAGGCCTATCGGCGGGGGGCCTCGGACATCCACATCGAGTCCTTCCCGGGGAAACGCGGGGCCCAGGTGCGCCTGCGCATAGACGGCGAGTGCCATCTCTTCCGCAAGATCCCCTTCAACTACAAGAGGGCCCTGGTGTCCCGTTACAAGATCATGGCCAACCTGGACATCGCGGAAAAGCGGCTGCCCCAGGACGGAAAGATCAAGTTCAAGATGCGAAACGGTCGCTCCTTCGAGGTGCGCGTGGCCACCATCCCCACCATCGAAAACAACGAAGACGTGGTCATGCGTATCCTCGCCGCGGTGGAGGCCATGCCCCTTGACCAAATCGGCCTCGCGCCGGAGTACCTGGAGGCCTTCAAGAAACTGATCGAGATGCCCTACGGATTGATCCTCGTGGTGGGACCCACCGGCTCCGGTAAGACCACCACGCTGCACGCGGCCCTGGGTTACATCAACCGCCCGAACCGGAAGATCTGGACCGCCGAAGACCCGGTGGAAATCGTGCAGGAAGGGCTCCGGCAGGTGCAGGTCCAGCCCAAGATCGGGCTCACCTTCGCCCGGGTGCTGCGCGCCTTCCTGAGAGCGGACCCGGACATCATCATGATCGGTGAGACCAGAGACGAGGAGACCGCCAAGACCGTGATCGAGGCCTCCCTCACCGGACACCTGGTCTTCACCACTCTGCACACCAACAGCGCCCCGGAGACCGTCACCCGTCTCCTGGGAATGGGGATGGACCCCTACAACTTCGCCGACGCCTTGCTCGGCATCCTCGCCCAGCGTTTGGCCAAAAGGCTCTGCAAGCACTGCAAGGAAGCCTATCAGCCGAGCCAGGAGGAGATCGAGGAACTCATCTTCGAATACGGCGAACACCCCGTGAAACCGCTCACGGAAAACGAGCTGAAAAACGTCACCCTTTACCGCCCCAAGGGCTGCAGCCAGTGCCACAACACCGGTTACAAGGGGCGGCTGGCCATCCACGAGCTGCTCGTGGGCAACGACGAGATCCGCGAGCTCATCGTCAAGAACGCGCCGGTGAACGAGATCCGGGACGCGGCCATGCGCGGCGGGATGCTCACCCTCAAGCAGGACGGCATCTGGAAGGTGCTCGCCGGAGAGACCGATCTCAAGCAGATCCGGGCGGTCTGTATCCGCTAGAGATACCTTACCTCGCCGCTCCTCAGGACGAAGCAGCCCTCTTTTGTCTCCACCCGGAGGCCTCCGGCGGCGTCAAACCCGAGGGCCAAGCCTTCACCTTCCGGCTTCCGGAAGAGGTCTTCGCCGAAGACCACCCGTTTGCCGGGCGTGTCGCAGAGATCGTGAAGCCAGGGACCAAAGGGTTGCTCCTCCCGAGGCTCATCGTGGAGGAGAGAGACCTCAAAGACCCGGAGCATCCCGAAAAAGCGGACCATCTCTCCGGAGATCTCACCGAACACCCGGCTCAAGGAGAGCCTTTTCCCGAGGATCTCGGAGAGGCTCCTTGCGGGAAGGTCAGGCGGAAGGTCGTTGTTCACGTTCACCCCCAGGCCCACCAGTATCCATTTCTCCGCACCGCCCAGATGGACCTCTTCCAGGAGGAGGCCGGCGACCTTGTCTCCGCCGAAGTGGACGTCGTTCACCCAGCGGAGAAAGACCCCGGCGCCGAAGGAGCGCAGGGCCTTCACCACGGCCAACCCGAAAGTGATGGGCAACCATCCCCGCACTTCGGGCAGGAAATCGTCGTAGAGCGCGAGCGCCAGCCACAGCCCGCCACGCGGCGCCAGCCAGGTGCGGGAAAACCGCCCCTTGGCCGCAAGAAGCGAGCGGGCCAGCACCACGGTGCCGTTTGGCAAATTCCCGCGCGCGAGTTGTTCCCGCAGAAACGACATGGCCCGGGAAAGGCGCTCGTAAACCTCGATTGCGCCGCAAAGATCCATCCCGCGGCGGAAGACCTCTTCCGGGATCTCTTCCTTCAGGGATCGAAGCTTTTGCTGTCGCGCGAAAGAGAAGGCCCTTTCCCAGGAGGGGAGGCGGTTCAGACGGGCCATTCCTCTTTGACGCGGGCGATGAGTTTTTCCACGTAGGGGCGTTCCTTCTCCAGACAGAGCCCCAGGAGGGGTTCGCCCTGCTCCACCATCTGACCGCGGGAGAAGAACAGCCGGAAGACCACCATGGGTTCGCCCTGGTGCACGATGGGGGTCTCCCTCTTCATGAAGGACATGATCACCAGCTCCTCCCCGGGCTTGACCACCACCCGGCCCTCGCCCTCCTTCTCGATGCGCTTGGCCAGGTCCGGGGCCAGGAAGTAACGGGCCCTTTCGGGAGCGGTGACGATGTGGAGGGTCTTTCGCAGGAGTTCGGCGATGATTTCCTTCTGCGTCAGGGTGTGGCGGATCTCGAGGACGGGCTGATAGGCCTCGACGAACTTGCCTTCGAGTTCGCGTCTGACCTTGGCCACCTCCCCGCTTATCTTGGCGCGGATGGTCTTCGGGTTTCGCTCGCGCTCAAGCACGAAGAGCGGGCTTCCGGGACGCTCCATCCACTTGCCCGAAGGTCCCGTGACCTCGTCCCCTTCCTTCACCAGGAACTCGCGCAGATACCCCGTGTGCGGGGTCTCCACCACGTAGAGCCGATAGGGGTTGGCCCGCAGGCTCTGAAGCAGCTGGTTTATCTCTCGGTTATCAAGCGGCATATACCCTAACGATAATAGAGGTTTTTCCCGCCCATGGTAAGGAGGGCCTCGTAAAGTTTCTTCCGCAACTCGCGCCGGTCCCAGATGCCCTGGATGTGGCCCCGCCGCAGGGCGTTTTCCGCACTGTGATAATCCGGCGGAATGTCCTCTCCGGTGGTTTCGCGGATGACCCTCGGGCCGGCGAAACCGATGCGCGTGGAACGAATGGCGAACTGATAGGGCGAACAGCCCAGGAAACTGGCCACCGGGCCGGCGTAAGAATTGTTGTCGTAGACCACGAGATAGAGCCCGCCGGCATCTATGTATTCCCTCACCGCCATGGTGCAACGGGGCATCTGCACCACCCCCAGCGTGCCCTCGTGGATGCGAATGCCGCCGGTGGTGTGTATGTAAGCCAGGAAAGGCCGCTTGGTGATCCGCGCCCGGTCACAGGCCTGAATGAACTTCTCTCCCTCGGCCACGCCCACCGTGCCCTGGCGGAAGTCCGCAATCAGCATGGCCACGATGAGGGAGATGCCCCCGATGCGGGCCTGGAAGGAGATGAGAGCCGACTGCCGCCCGGTGCGCTTCTTGGCGGCCTCGAGTTTCTGGTCGTAGCCCTCGAACCCCAGGGGGTTTCCGGAGGCGATGTGCGCGTTGAACTCCTTGATGCTTCCGGCGTCGAAGATGTTTCGCAGATACCATTCGTATTCCAGGGGGAAGTGATGGCCGCAGTTGGGACACACCCCGCAGAACTCGCCGTAGAGATCCGGGACCCAAATGTCGGGGCAACCGTGTTTTTCGGCGTTGGGGCAGGTGACCGTGCGATCCTCAAGCGCCAGAGGGCTCACGTAGAGCTCCGTGGCCTCCTCCGGCGCGGCCTCTCCGGAGACCACCTTCGGGCGGGTGCGTTTGGGCCTGGCGGCCAGGAGATCGTAGGCCGACTTGAGGGGTTCGGTGAGCTGCTTGAGGAGCACCACGCCCTCTCCGGAAAGGTCCTCCATGACCCGCTGGATCATCTTCTGGCCCTGCTTGAGCACCCCGTAGCGCAGGTCGTGATAGAGGCGCATCCCCACGTCCTGCGTCTTCTCGAAATAGCCCCGGAAGCGGCACTTCTTGCGCCCCAGGACGTGGGCGCTCATCTCCCGATACTTCCGCGAGCGGAGGTCGAGGAGCTTTTCTATCTCCACCTCCGAAAGCTCCCAGCGCACGTAGACGTCGAACTCGTCAGGCGGGTTCTCCTCCTCTTTCTGGCGCCGGAGGGCGTAGCTCCGAAAGGCCTTGAGGCTCTTCGTCTTGAGGACCACCTCATCGGTGGCGCGCAGCATCTCGTAACGCAGGCGCTTGAAGAACTGATAATCGTTGCGCCGGGCGCCCAGAGGCGGCTCGGGCACGATGCGGTCAATCGTTCCCAGGCGAAGGTTGTCTTCGGCGGTGATCTTCAACTGGCGCGCACAGAACTCCACGAGCTCGCGCGAGGGTCTCTCCCCCTCTTTGAGCTTCCCCTCGATGGCCGCCGCCCCCTCGGGACTGATGACCGAATAGTAGCCGCGGGAGGCCATGAGCCTTATGTCAGCCAGACCAATGGCCTCGGCCCCGCCGGAACCGCCTTCGGAGATGAAGGCCACGGTGGGGACGCGGAGCTTGCTCATGAAGTAGAGGTTTCTCGCGATCTGCTGGGCGGCGCCGGGATAGTCCTCGATGGGATAGGCGCCGGGGGTGAAGATGTAGAAGTGGATGGGGATGCCTTCGGTTTCCGCCACCCGCATGTAGCGCAGGGCCTTTTCGTTCCCCCAGGGCTTGGCGCTTCCGCCGTTGCGAAACTCCTCTCCGTGGCCCTTCTCGTGCCCGATGACGATCACCTGATGGAGATGGAGCTTGCCTCCCACGCGGCGGGAAATCGTGGCCCGGGCGCAAATGACGGCCGGATCGACGTTGTTCTCCCCCTCACCGCCGAGCTCGGTGTAGGAGTCGTAGACGTTTTCCAGGATGTCGAGCAAGGTGAACCGCTGCGGATTGCGCGTGATGCGAACTATTTCGTAAGGGGTGAGGGAGCGCGCGGCGCGGTCCTCGAGGATCTCGAGCCTGTTCTCAAGGCTCTTCAAGATGTCCAGGAATTCGCGCTCGGAGAGCTCGAAGATGCGCTCCTTGAGGCGCCTCAAGTCCTCCAGGAGATAGGACGAACCTCCCCAGTCCTCCCCCTTGATGTCCTGGAGGTAGAGAACCCGGTCAATGAGATCGGCCAGATGGCGCTGCAATTCTCTCATAGGAACTTGAGAATCTCCGGTAGTTTTTCGAGAAGATAGGGAATGTTCGTCTTCAACGGCTCCCCTTTGGGCGTGTAGCCCTCAATCACCGTGTGCTTGAGGAACTGCTCCCCTCGTTTTTCGGCCTCCGAGGTGTCCCTGCCCCAGACGATACCCAGGGCGAGGTTGGGATCGAACTCCGTCGGGATGCGATACTCCTCGTCCCGGGGAACGTGGGTGCGCACGCGCAACCATTCGTATTCGGGAAACTCAAAGCGGGTGATCACCCCGGAAAGGGGCCGAAACCCCTGCTTCGTGTCCTCGGCGATGAGGCGAAACTCTATGCTCGTGCCCTCGAAACCGATGTCCTTCTGGCTGTAGCCCAGCTTGTCCCCGAAGGCCGCACGGATCTGCTCCTCGATGAGGTTCGGCTCGCGGCCGCGTATCCGCGAAATGCGGGCCGAGATCTCGTTTTCCACCTGAATGCGCGTGTTGACCTCCATGAGAAAGGCCTTGCCTTCCCGCGTCACCAGCCATTCCCAGGTGCCCACACTATCGTAACCCACATGGGCGGCGAGTTTGAGGGAATAATCGGTAATTTCGTCAAGGACCCGCTGGGCATCGAAGGGATAATCCGTGTAGGCGGGATCGAACCCCGGGGCGATCTCTATCCGCTTCTGGCGCCCGATGCTCTGGATGGTGCAGTTTCTCGTGCCGAAATGGACGAGCTCTCCGTGCATGTTGCCCAGGATCTGGACCTCGAGATGATGATAGTCGCGGATGCAGACCTCGATGACCACGCCCTCGTCGCCGAAGAGCCTCTTGGCGTAGGAGCGGATGCGTCGGAACACCGGTCGGACCTGATCGAGCTCGTCCACCTCCTCGATGCCCATTCCGCCGCCGCCAGCCGCGGCCTTGATGAGGATGCGCGGCGGCTCAATGCCCTGCTCCTCCTGCCAGAGGAAGAGCTCCTCGGCCTTGGCTTCGGCCTCGATCTCGCTGTACACGGGGTTGATGGTGCCGGGGATCACCGGAATCCCCAGGTCGAAGGCAAGCTTCTTGACGTTCAGCTTGTGCCCCAGGTCGCGGATGACCTCCCAGCGCGGGCCGATGAAGACGAGGGGCCGCGACCTCTTCACCACCCGCCTGGCAAAGCGAAAGTCCTCGGAGAAAAACCCGTAACCCGGATGGATGGCCGTACACTTGGTCTCGTCAGCCACCGCCAGGATGTCGTTGGCGTCCCGATAGCTGGAGATGCAGAAACAATGTTTCCCCTTCTTGCGCGGCAACTTGACGTGAAGGCTCTGCTCGTCCCCCGGGGTGTAGACACACACGTAGTCCAGCCCCAGGTTCTCGCAGGCCTCCATGATGCGCAAGGCAATCTCCCCTCGGTTGGCGATAAGGACGCGGTCGCTCATTAGCGTTGGAATGGATTCCTCAAAACGATGGTCTGATCCCGCGCCGGACCAACGGAGACGAGGTCAACGGGGACTCCGGCAAAGTCCTCTATCCAGCGCAGATAGTCCTTGGTGGCCTGGGGAAGGTCCTCAAACCTTCGCACCTGGGAGATGTCTTCCTCCCAGCCCGGAAGCTCCTCGTAGATGGGCTCCACCCTCTCCACCTCGCGGATGTTGGCCGGAAAAGTCTCCCGTCTTTCGCCGTCCACGCGATAGGCCACACACACCTTGAGCGGATTGAGGCCGGAGAGCACGTCGAGCTTGGTGATGGCCAGGGCCGAAAGGCCGTTCAGGCGCACCGCCTCCCTGAGCACCACCCCGTCCAGCCAACCGCAACGGCGGGGCCTTCCGGTGGTGGAGCCAAACTCTCCGCCCCTTTCGCGCATGTATTCGCCGGTCTCGTCGAAGAGCTCGGTGGGGAAAGGTCCGCCGCCCACGCGGGTGGTGTAGGCCTTGCAGATGCCGAGCACGAAATCAATGGTGGTCGGCCCCACGCCGGCTCCGTGGCACGCCCCGCCGGCCACCGTGTTCGAGGAGGTGACGAAGGGATAGGTGCCGTGATCAATGTCGAGCTGCGTGCCCTGCGCGCCTTCGAAGAGGATCTTCGCCCCGCGGTTGCGGGCCTTCTCGAGCTCAAGGGAGACGTTGGTCACGTACGGAGCCAGACGTTTGCCCATCTCCAGATAGCTCTCGTAGATCTCCTGAAAATCAAGGGGCTCCTGCCCCAGATATTCGCGGAGATAAAAGTTCTTCTCCTCAAGGACCTCTTCGAGCTTGGCCTTAAACAATTCTTCGTCCAGGAGATCGCCCACCTTGATCCCGCGCCGGGCGATCTTGTCCTCGTAACACGGCCCGATGCCCCGACCGGTGGTCCCGATCTTGGTCTTGCCCTTCTTGGCCTCCCGACCGTGATCAATGGCCTTGTGATACGGCATGATGAGATGGGCCCGCTCGCTCACGTAGAGATGCCCCGGGGGCACGGAAACCCCTTTGGCCTCCAGGTTGTCTATCTCGCCGAGCAGGACCTGAGGGTCGATCACCACGCCGTTTCCGATGAGGCACGTCTTCTCGGGATGGAAGATCCCCGAGGGAATGAGATGGAGAATGAACTTCTGACCGTCGAAGACGATGGTGTGCCCCGCGTTGTTACCCCCCTGGAAGCGCACGATGACGTCGGCATCCGCCGTGAGGAGGTCAACAATCTTGCCCTTGCCTTCGTCTCCCCATTGTGTCCCTACCACCACGATACAGGCCATAAGAGCCCCCTTCTTCCCTTTTCCGGCGCTGCAACATAATTAAGGCCCGAAAAAAAGTCAAACCGCAAGCTTTCGAAAACTTCTCATTTCCTCACCAGGAGGGTGGCGCTCTCCAGATGGTAGGTCTGGGGGAACATGTCGAAGGCCCGGATGGACTCGATCTCAAAGCCCCGCTCCCTGAGCAGCCTCAGATCGCGGGCCAGCGTCGGGGGATCGCAGGACACGTAGACAAGCCGGTCGGTGGCGATGTCCGGGAGGAAGCGGATCAGCTCCTTGCAACCCCCGCGGGGCGGGTCGAGCAGGACCACGGGGAAGGTCTCGGCGTTCTTGAAGAGCTCCATGAGGGCTTCGAGCGCCGACATCACCTCCACCCGGAGATTCTTCAGGCCCCAGGCCTTGAGGTTGTAGCGGGCGTCTCCGATGGCGCGATGATCGGTATCCACCCCCAGGCCGCCCAAGGCCTTGGTCCCCAAAGGCAGGAGGAAGTTTCCCATCCCACAGTGGAGATCGAGCACCTCCTCTTCGCCGCTCAGGCGCGCGATCTCCCGCACGTAGGAAATGAGGCGCAGGTTGATCTCCCAGTTGGCCTGCACGAAGACCCCGGGGAGGGCGTAGAAGAGCGTCTCCCGGCCGAGACCGGAGACCTCCTGCGGCACGGGGAAGAGACGCCGCCCCCGATGAGGGGCGTCCTTCGGGAAGGGACCCACGGGCTCCCTTCCCCTCACCCAGTAGTAGATGGCCTTGAGCACCGGTAGGGCCTCGAGGATCTCTTCCAGGTCTTCGGCCCTGGCCGGCACCCGCGTCCAGAAGAGCATGGTCACCTTGCCCTCGACGAGGGAGGTCCCCAGGTTCACGCGGGTCACGTAGGGATGGAGCCTCTTCCAGGCCGGGATCTCCGGTAGC